>JAYSZA010000055.1:0-6163 GCA_043727115.1 Candidatus Saccharimonadota bacterium | reverse complement strand
ATTTTGTGCATGAACTCGGTGAGCTCTGGGGTTAGTGTTGGTCCAAGCTCGTCTTCGAATACCTCTATATAACCACGCATAATTGTGAGCGGAGTTCTAAGCTCATGAACAGCAAGTGCAACGAAACTCACTTCTTGATCGTCTTTGTGGTAAAGCTCAGTTTTGTCAAATATCGCAATCATTGACTCGGTTCCACTCTGACTACCGCTAGAAAAACTCGCGACCATATCGAACTGCTTAGAGTTATCGGCATCAATTACGTGGCGAACACGGTTCCACGATCGCGTGGCTGTAACACTAGATGACCTTGCATTTGCTAACCAGTCTGCATAAGAGTCTTCTCCTTGAAAACTGAGATTAAGGCAATCATATAGTGGCTTTCCTATTATATCGGCTGCCTGCTTGCCTATGTATGCTGTTCCAGCGCTATTTACCATGGTTACAATTTGGGCTGCATCAACCCCAAAAAGAGGTGTAGCAATTAAATTTAGTATAGACTCCCCGGATAGCTGTGGTTGTTGAGTGATTGTCTTGTTTGTAGCAGTAGTCGGCTCGGCAGCAGTGCCGTTTTTGAATGCTAGATCATATATCTGATGGCTTTGTGCAGTTATTAGTTCGCGTCCTAGTCTGAGATTATCTAGGTCTGGTTGCTTAATCTCTCGGTTCCCGTGTGCTGCATAACTAATCACACTTTCTAGCATTTCAACTGGCTCGGTACTCATTTTCACGAGAATAGCCGTGGTTAGTAATACGCACACAAGAGTAATTATTGCAGCGATTACAACACTAACAGTAGTAGTTAAGCCGGAGATACCTGATATAAAAATCCAAGTACCAATTGTTACCACTAAAGGGGTCAAAATACCTATGAAACTACGAATAGCGACCTGGCGCTTGAATTTTGTTATGTAATCCATTGGCTTAATTCTTCCCTCTGATTTAAGGAGTGTAGGTTACTCTTCCCGAAGGTATGGCGGTTATCCAAGTCTGCCCGGCATTAATGGCGAGCGTTTTTCCGTCGGCTGCTATGAATTCTAATGAGGCTTCGGCCGAATCCTTTTTCCAGATACCAGTTGTGACACTACCGTCCTGGAATACAAGAAGTTCGCCAGTGCCTGTCGTTCGGTAAACACTGTGAACACCATCAGAATGTATGCCATATTCAGTGATTAACGCTACTACAACATTCGGACTGATTTGTTTCCCTGATTCTTGATCTGCATGAGGGCGGCCGGCTAAAACACGTGCGTATGAATTTGTTGTCGCGGCATAAGTGTATGAAGTATTGTAGTTGGCGCCAGAAATATTAAAGTCAAGTTTGGTCGCAGTTAGGGTTACTCCCTCCACAGGCTTAGCCGGCTCTTTGCGAGTAAATGGTGTGAAATCACTAGAAGTATATCCTAGCTCAGTATTAAGTGCATCAACAGTATCAAAGTTTGTATAAACATTGTGAGGGGCGTAACGGCTAGATACCCTAGAGGCAATCCTTTCAGCGTAATTTCCATGGTCTAAATCCTTGACGCCGAGTGAACTGATCAGTGCCAGAGCCTCTCCGCTTCCGCCACTGTGGATATATGACGCATTGAATCCTTTCACCCATTGAACATAATACGGTCTTGCGCTACGAATCGGCCCAAAATTCGCTGGTCGTGCTTCTTGGAACAATGCTAGAAACCTCGTAATACCACCTTCGGCAATTGCTTCAAAAATAATTCCGGCTTCTGCTAGTCCTGATTGTGGCCTGGCATCAATGCTGTTTTCTATCATAACTCCGGTAACAGAGCGTTTTGCTAGTTCTGGTGATACTTGTACGCCAGTTAGTGGTGATGCAACCGTTGTAGGGGCTGGGGGCGTATAGTTAGAAACCACTTCCGGCAATGGATTTGGTTCAGCTGGTTTTGGCCACAAGAATGTAATAGCCAAGACACCTGCAATTAAAATACCTACGCTAACACCAGAAAATATTGCCAGCTGTTTTTTCGTAGGTCGTTTTTTCAAAAATGTCTTTAATTTAGTAAAGTGCTGTTTCTTTGTCACGTCTATAGGTCGGTTGTACATAGGTTTTTGTTCCATAAAGCTTAAACAGTATTGTATAACGAAAAACTCCCTCAACGCAAACTCTGAGGTATTCAGAGTTTGGGTCATCAATCTGTTTACTGTAAACTAACACCATATGAATCAAACACTCATAAATCAAATTGCAGATTTAATTACCGACAAAAAGTCTATTCCTAAACGCTCAGATGTTGAAAAGACTTACCCTAAGCGACGGTTGCCAACGGGAGCAGAAGTAACCAGGTTCTGTCCTTCACCGACCGGTTTCGTACATATTGGGGCAATATTCACTGGTATGATTTGTCAATATGTCGCACATCAGTCAGGTGGTGTCTACATGCTTAGGATTGAAGATACGGACAAAAAACGTGAAGTTGAAGGCGCCAAAGAGCTAATTGCAAGCCAACTGAGTGCATTTGGAATCGCTCCAGATGAAGGTCTACAGGCAGACGGTACGGTACTGGGTGACTATGGACCATATGTGCAGAGTGAACGTGCAGATATCTATCTTGCCTACGCCTTGGATTTGTTAGAAAAAGACAGAGCATATCCTTGTTTTGCAACGCCAGAAGAGCTGCAGCAAGCCGTAGCTGACCAGCAGTCTAAAAAGCTCCGCCCTGGCTACTACGGTGAGTGGGCGTTATGGCGCGGCCGAAGTGACGAAGATGTGCAAGCTGCTTTAGATGCTGGTAAGCCATTTGTTCTAAGGTTCAAATCTACTGGTTCACATGATAAACGTATGGAGTTTGACGATGTATTGAAAGGTCACATGGTTGTGCCAGAGAATGACCTTGATGTACCGCTAATAAAATCTGATGAATATCGCCTACCGACATACCATTTGGCGCATGTTGTCGACGATTCCCTGATGCAGGCCACAATTATTCTTCGTGGTGAAGAGTGGCTTCCGTCCACCCCGCTACACACAGAACTTGCCCAAGCACTAGAAATTCCGCCGTTTCGTTATGCGCATACGCCGGTTATTTCTATAGTTGATCCTAACGGCGGAGGTAAGCGTAAATTATCCAAGCGCAAAGACCCTGAAGCCAATGTAGCTTTTTGGCTAACGGCCGCGTATCCAATCAAAAGCATAAAAGCATATTTGCTAGGTTTGGCAAATTCGAATTTTGAAGATTGGTACCGCGAAAACCCTGATACCCCGCTTGAAGACTTTAAATTTAGTTTAGATAAACTAGCATCGTCCCGTTCCCCGCTGCTAGATATGAAAAAACTAGAAGATTATGCTAAAGACGAAATTGCGCGTATGCCTCAAGATCACTTTAACAAAGAAGTGTTGAGGTGGGCTGACGTTCACTACAAAACACTCTTTGATTCAATGATGGCCGATCCAGACTATACCAACCAGGTGTTGTCTATAGAGCGTTCCGGCGAAAAACCTCGTAAAGACATAGCAAAATGGTCTGACGTACGTGACCAGTTTGGTTATTTCTACGATGATATATTTGAAATGAATATACTACCTGGTGCTGTATGTGATTTCGAGGAAGAGGTTCCGCTGGAAACCCAAGAACAAGCCTGTAGCGCATTCCTGGACAACTATGATCATCAGGCTGACAAGGATACCTGGTTCGAGAACATGAAACAAGCAGCTACTGCTGCAGGTTATGCAATTGACCGCAAGGAAATGAAGGAAAATCCAGAAAAATACAAAGGCGGAATATCTGACTTTGCTAAGATAATCAGAGTTTTGCTAACTGGTAAATCCCGTACTCCAGATCTATGGACTATTTGCCAAATTATGGGCGAGACACGTGTGCGCAACAGACTGAGTTAGATTTGAGGACTATTTTGGTCGCGCACGATTTGCAGGTGTCTTTTGAAGCCGTTTGCTACTAATTCTTCCTGTGTAGGTATACGAGTTATGAGTTCGTTGTCGGCAGGTGGCGGGTAGTCCGCGTTAATTATAAGAGTCAGAGTAGGTTTCGACTCTGGGTTATGATCGTCTCTTTGCATATCTATATTATATCATATATAGATAAATTATACAAAATATTCGTCAGCTCTAGCATTATATATTGATACTAAAGTTATGCTGCAACCCTGAACTCGTCTGGTACCATTGGAACCCAAAGCTCTGGTTCACCTACCTCTGCAATATTATGAGCAGCACTAATATGTCTCTGATTACGGTATAGTCCATTCCAATCTAGACCGTGGCCTACTACGAACCGGTTTGCGATATCAAACGCATACTGAACATCGTCAAACGGTAACTCATCAACTAGTTTTGGAGAACCTACATTGTTTAATAGACAAACTAAATCTAGTCGTTTAGGATGGCTGCCTCTGAATCTCTCTCCTACAGCTGCTAAAGTTTCTCTGGTATGGTCAATATCCTCCACTACGAGCGCATTCATGTCAGTGATATTAATATCCAGCATTCCATCTAATAAAACACCACCTGCAGAGCGCACACCTTGCATTTTTTTGGTTCTATAATACTCTTCATGGATTGATGGGTTATCAATCGCTTCACCGAGGTGTATTGCAAATCTTACAGCGCCGCTCAAGAGTGTTATTACTACTAAAGGCTCACCTTTGTAAAGTTCCGTATAATATCTACCAAGTTCTCCTGTTCTGTCCGCTATTTCTGCACTCGAAATAAAATCTTCACCACCGTTTAAGCGTAGTTTATTCATTAGCTTACCCTCTTTATTACTACTTATTATAGAACACTTAAAGTATTTAAAATAGAAATAACATCGATTTCTAAACTTGTATACTGTAATAATGGAGCACAGTTATACACCACTTGCGGAGAAACTACGGCCAAATACCTTAAAAGATCTTATCGGACAAGAGCACTTGACTGGTCCAAAAGGCATTCTGACACTATTAGCGAAAGGGAAACAACCGACAAGTCTTATACTCTGGGGTCCGCCCGGTACTGGCAAGACTACAATTGCACGCATACTGAAAGATGCATGGGGCGGCAATGGGTTGGGCGTAGATTTTGTAGAACTAAGTGCAGTTACATCGGGAGTTAAGGATATCCGCGCAGTTATAGAACGTGCGGAGCAAAATAGACGGCTGGGCCAACAGACAGTTTTGTTCGTTGACGAGGTTCATAGGTTCAATAAATCACAACAAGATGCTTTCCTGCCCCACATTGAATCCGGCGTTATCACGCTAATTGGTGCAACGACAGAAAACCCAAGTTTCGAGGTAAATAATGCCTTGCTGAGCAGGTCTAGGGTGATTGTTCTAAACCCGCTCGACGATAAATCTCTCCGAAAGCTCATACACAGAGCTGCAAAAGAAATGGGCAGAGATATTGAGCCAACAGCTGTGAAATTGCTAGCAAAATTATCTGGGGGTGACGGAAGAACGGCGGTCCAAGCTGTTGAAGTCGCGTCGCAGTTTGTGGGTCAAAAAGAAAAAATATCGTCAGATCATGTAAAGACAGTACTACAACGTACAAATTACCAGTTCGATAAATCCGGAGATGAACATTATAACCTTGCATCCGCATTCATTAAATCAATGCGCGGAAGTGATGTAGAAGCAAGTCTGTATTATCTGCATAGATTAATTATTGGTGGCGAAGACCCGATATTCATTGCACGTCGAATGGTTATATTCGCATCAGAGGATATTGGTATGGCGGCACCGTATGCATTGACATTAGCTGTTGCAGCGTTCCAGGCGGTCGAGCGCGTCGGATTACCGGAGGCCGAATATTCACTTAGCCATGCTTGCGTGGCTATGGCAAAAAGTCCGAAATCACGGGAAGTCGCAGATTTAATGTACAAGGCGAAACAGCAAGTAGCAGAACACCCTAACGCTTCTGTTCCCCTGCACTTGCGTAACGCGCCGACGAAACTCATGAAAGATTT
Organism: Candidatus Saccharimonadota bacterium; assembly: GCA_043727115.1. Classification (GTDB taxonomy): domain Bacteria; phylum Patescibacteriota; class Saccharimonadia; order Saccharimonadales; family SZUA-47; genus JAYSZA01. The sequence goes on along the minus strand of JAYSZA010000055.1, from coordinate 251 downwards.
AGATTACGGAAAAGATTATAAATGGGAAGCTGATTTTAAGCCCGACGCCGGATTTCTACCTAAAAACGTCGCATAGCTAGAACAAAATACACTTTCGACGGTCCTTTCAGGGACCTGTTCGACCAACTTTTCTCAACAGCTAGAAAAGTTAGCAAAAGAGCTACTCCCAACCAAAAACAGTCCTAGCAAAACCAAGGAAATGAAATAGATTATGACTGCGGGACTCCCTTTGGTCGGTCACGCTAATGCCA
>JAYSZA010000054.1:0-18120 GCA_043727115.1 Candidatus Saccharimonadota bacterium | reverse complement strand
GCTCTTTATTTTGTAGGGTATAAGTGGTGCCCAATCACGTTAGCGGCACCACGGAATTATTCTGCTATTGAATAAGCTCAAGAACAGACAGATTCCTTTTTACATATTGACAAAAATGTGATATAATACCATAAGTAACTGATGATTTTTTATGAATATTGATGCATTACAAATACGAGTAACTGCCTTGAGTGCTGAAGCAAAACGACGACCCACACGAGAAATGTGGAGAGTTCGTAATAATCAACCTCTAATTCCAAGAATAGGTAAGACAATGCTTGGGTCTGCCTTGAGGAATGAAAGAGTACGAGCGTTCGCCCTATCAAAAGTGACAGAAAGTTTCGGTATGTCAGTTATTGGTCACGGCGCAGAGCAAATAGTGATGGTAGATGGAGCTGACGTAGTTAAGTTATTATTCAATACAATTCACCAGGACGAAGCTCGTGTTTTCGATCAGGCTGAAAGGCTTCAAGTAGATGCCAACATTTGCCAGTCGTATCTACAGGATTATTGGTTGTCTACTAGCTTTGAGTCAGTTGCACTTGAGGGTAGAAATAGATTTGCTGTAGTGGCAAGGCAAGAAAGATTAGTAAATCCACATTTGTTTGAATCAGCAAGCGAAGTCGAAGACAGTGCACAGCGTCGATTAATTGCTGAAGGTATAACCTTACTTTATGAGGATACGGGCATGCTCCCAGACCTATTAGGTCCTGGCAATATTGCTTCAAGAGCTCACACTGGTGTTTTATGCCAAATTGATACAATACCGGTTAGTGAAGAAGTGCTGGCAGGAGTTTCAAATGGCCAACATCTTACAATCGGTGAACTTATGCAACAGCAAGTTGCCTACTGGCTGAGCACCTAAGGCATAGTTTCCCCTTGTGCTTGCGTTGGTGCGCGTTAGCTTATAGAGTTAGAGCGATATGGCAACAGAAGCAGAACCCTATACAGCAATACCTGGGTTTTTTGAAAAATCACCGGGACAGCTATCGGCAAGAGGTGGTCCGATGGAGTATTCCCCAATGGTTACTGCAATGGCTAGGGGCGCACTTAATTTATTTTTCTCAGATATCATTATTGAAGACGCGGATATAGAAAGATACATATTGGCAAATCCAGCTGTAGTTGTACCGACACACAGGAGTAAGTTTGACATGTCGCTCATGTCATACCTGGGCAAAATATGTGGCGAAGGACAGCCGTATTTTCTTTCTAAAAGAGAGAATATGGAAAAACCTTTGAAAGCCAAGTTCTTCGGCAAGATGCGAACATTCCCAATAGATAGAGATATGCCAGGTCAGAACTGGTCAACCATATTCGCAAAATGGAGTAAATTCGCGTTATGCGATGGTGCTGAATTTGAAGGAACTGAAGGTTTTGAGAATTTAGTTGATAAGCCAAGAAAACTAGTTATCTTTGGAGAAGGAACAAGAAAAACTGGTTCTGTTGTTGAGACTATGTTTGCGGGACCGCTTGTTGCAGCAAAAAGAAATAAAGCGTTAATACTCCCTGTAGGAATTGCAGGCACAGACCAGTTAGGTTTTAGAGATTTCAGGAGTATCGCGGTGGTAACTGTCGGTGAGGCATATGAAGTCACGGATATGCGTGATACAGCCACACTTGTTGAAAGAGTTCAAGAACAGTTCGATAGAGCAAATGCAATACTGCTCGAACGAGCTGAGTGAGAAAATTACTTCTCAATAGTCACCGTGTGTTCTGGTAATACACCCGTTGTAGCCTCATCAAGCAGGCTGCAAGCCTCGTTGATTAGTTTTGGTAACAGTTCTTGTTGCTCGACGCTGAAGTCTTGCAGTACAAAGTCTGCACTATCCATTTTTGCATGTTTGCTTTTCCTGGATGAATCGGTATGTTTCTCAGAATTATTCTGGGAAGATACAGAATAACTTTTCTCCGAAGAAGGCATATCAGTAGATACGTCGCCTGAGGAAAAAGATCTTCTGTGCTTTTCAGATGATTCTGAGGACTTGCCGAGTTCGTCTAGGTAAGGCACGGGTCCTATCCCTATACGGATTCGGCCATAATCTTCCCCCAGTGTTTCAGTAAGAGATTTGATGCCATTATGCCCCGCACTACCTCCCCCAATACGAGTCCGAATCGTTCCAAAGTCAATGTCCAGCTCATCGTGGACGACAACTGTTTCTTGGTTATAGACGCGGTAAAATTTCTGTAGTTTCTGGGCTGATTCACCGCTGTTGTTCATGAATGTCATCGGTTTTGCTAGCAAAACTCGTGTGCTACCAATTTGTCCTGTGGCTAGCTCGCAGCCTAAATCTTTTTTTGCTACCCAGCCAGAAAAATCATGTGAAGCGTGATACTTGTCTAGGACCATGAATCCAAGATTGTGTCGGTTCCCTGCGTACTCTTGCCCAGGGTTTCCCAGGCCAATTACAAGTAGTGTTTTAGAATTACCAACTGTATATAGCGGTGCAACAGAGTCGAAACTGGTTCTTTTACGGTCAAATAATCCCATGAGAGTAAGTATATAGTTTCTCGGAGCTAGTCGCTAGTGGGTGCTCGGTTAAAGCAGATAAATTTGACATTTAATGAATTTCCTGTATAATTGAGATTAAATTCATGACAGTTTGTCTGTCACCCCTCTTTTATCAATCCGCCAAATGCAATTCTCTATAAACCAAAAATTACTAATTTTATGCTAATGGAAATAAAAATTTAAACAGAAAGGAACATATTGTTCATATTTCTCATGGCGCTGTATTTCATTGCAAATACCGCCTCTAGATTACTTGTTAGAGTATTCTCACAAACAACAAGCCTTAACCCGTACGCAGCAAATTTGCTGCTTCAAATACCTACCTATACGGGGATGCTGTTATTTGGACTTCTCACTTTGCAAAATTCTATTTTTGCTGGAGTAACGCCACAAATAGTGCTACTAATGATACTTCTAGGTATAGCACAGGTTTATTTTAATAAAGTAACACTGATCGCGCAGAAGCACGTGGAGACAGCGCCGTATATGGTCCTAAGGCAAGTTTCTGTGCCGGTTTCTGTCTTGCTGTCTACTATCTTTTTGAATGAGACATTGGATTTTAATCAAATAATTGGTATGTTTGTGATTTTGTTCGGAACTTATTTAGTCGCATCAAATGGCGGAAAAATAAAAATAAAGCATTTCAGCCGACACGAGTTGATGACGATTGGATACGGAGTATATCTAGCGCTCTACTCTATAATTATCAGGTATTTACAGATTGAAACGTCATTAAGTACAGTACTTATTATCGGTGGCTTATTAGAATTAATTCCTAGTTATCTAACTACTCATAAAGTTTCTTCTAAAATTAGCCTAGAAAAACTAAAACAAAAAGAAGTGTTTGTCTCATTTTTAATTGGTCTATTTTCGGCTATGCACATTGTTACTTTTTGGCTTGCGGTAGAGTATTCACAGAATATAGCGTTGGTGTCGTCTGTTAGCTCCTTCCGCGTAGCAACAATCTTCGTAGGAAGTTATTTACTACTGAATGAAAGAAGTAGCTTCAGACTCAAACTTGGCGGTACATTGGTCGCCCTTATCGGTCTTCTCTTAGTCTAGTGGCGAACTGAGTTTGTGCTACAATCGCAATATGAACGTAGTATTTCTAGACAGAGACGGAACAGTTATTGTAGATCCGCCCGATTTGCGAGTAGATAAGATTGAAAAAATTGAGCTGTTTGATGATTCAATCAAGGCGTTGAAGTATCTAGCTGACAACGATTTTGCAGTAGTGTTGATTACCAACCAGGCAGGAATTGCAGAGGGTCGCATAAATGAACAAGAATTCTGGACAATCCAAGAAGAAGTCTTGGGTCAACTGTCACCGAGCGGCGTAACGATACTGAAGACCTACATGAACGGAGAGGCTGGTCCTGACGCATCTGAATGGAGAAAGCCAGGTCCAAAGATGCTGTTGCAAGCCGGCTTGGATTTGAATCTCGACTTGTCCAAAATATATATGGTTGGCGATAACCAATCAGACGTACAAGCTGGAATAAATGCCGGCTGCAAAGGAGGAATATTAGTCAAAACAGCCAACGAAAACGTTGACTCCCCCGATGCAATCTACACTGCCCAAAACCTCCTAGAGGCCGTCACCTACATCGTCGCTAACAGCTAAAGCACTTAGTTTAGGCTAGGCTAGCGGTTATATAGGGTTCTTGAATACTGCCGTACCAATAGTTCCAATTTCAGCATCGCGGTGTATGCCTGTTATAAGTTGGCCACCACTACTACCGTGTATATTATCTAGCTCTGCATCTGATATTAATGAATACGTTATATCGCAAGCGGATATAGTGGAACTTTTGGCTATTGTATGACTAAGTGTAGAGTCAGATATTTTAGTTCCAGATACGGCACATTCCATAATTGTTGAATTATCAATAGTTGTATCTTTTTTTATATTCGTGCCACCGAATTTTTCTGAACCTACGAATGAACCATCACCAATAATCACACCTGGTTCGATATAACCAAGATCCATGTCAATAATAGCTCTTCCCATTTTAATCTGGGACACCACTTTTCTAAAAGCTACATCACCTCTTCTCATTAAACTTATTTTTGCAATAACTGCTCTACCTATAAGTAGATTTATTCCTTCGTCAACTGTGCGTTGAAGTGCTTCAAGTGAAGCGACTTTTTCAGCGCAATTATCAGGGTTCCACTTTGCGTATGCATTTAACTGTGCTCTCTGTTCTTTTTGCTGTCTGTTGCTTGCCATAATCTAAAAACCTCATTAGCTAATATTTTCATCATATAGCACAACTAATGAATAAACAAAAGCACGATAACTCTGTAGCCCGCGAGCCCCTGGAGCCAAACTCCATCGACAAAAAACTCATTTGTAAAAGTCTTTCAGAAAAGAGATCTAGGCGAGGACCAGTCTAAGCCTTCGACACCCGCAGCTTTTGTGTGACGATGGCGTGACCGACCAAAGGGAGTCCCGCAGACTATATATATTTTTCTGAAAGATTTTTACTAGGATGTTTTTTGTTGGGAGCGGACTTTTTGCATACTTTTGTGTCTGTAGACAAAAGTATGTCGCGCAAGTAGCCCATGGCTACGACGAAATGTAGCTAAATTCTCCTGAACCACCGAGCGGATTCTAGTTCAGCTTCTTCTTCCGACGCGCAGAACTCTCACGATTACCGTTATTCTTGAACTTCTTGTCTTTTTCTTCGTCACGATCAATGAACCACAGCTGGACGGGTGTTCCTGTATAATCCCACGCTTCTCGCATCATACGGTCCATATGGCGTCTGTAGCTCCAGTGTAGGAACTTGGTCTGGCTTCCAAAGATTTTGAAAGCAGGAATTGGGTTATTGATTTCTTGTGTCATATAACGCAATTTTGGTTGGCGGTTCTTGAGTCCTGCAGGCGGATGGCGGTCTGTGACTTTCTTCAGCCAGTTGTTTAGGTCGCGGGTGCTAATTTTCTGCTCACGTCTTGCCATAATTTCCAGTGCAAGGTCAAAAAGCTTGGTGACGTTTTTGCCGGTAACACTACTGGTGAATGCAAGTGGTGCCCAAGGCACGAAATTGTAGTCGTTGGCAAGTCTTCTCGACACGATAGAATGTAAATCTAGTATTTTGTCTTTTTTAGGCTTGGCCTCTTCGATCTCATATATATCTTTGCCTTTAGAGTGTTTCGAGCTCACTTTGGCCATTTTAGCGATGACATGAGGTTTCTTTTCGGTAAACTCTGTTACGGCCTCTTCCTTCATCAAATCCCATTTGCTAACGACAACGATAAGTCCCTTGCCTGCTTCTTTGACCATACCGGCGATTTTTTGGTCTAGGGCAACGCTTAGTTCGCTCGCGTCAATTAGAAGCATACAAATATCTGCCTGCTCAATCGCCTGTAAAGACCGCAAAACGCTAAAGTGCTCTACACCGCGCTCAATGCGCCCGCTACGCCTAATTCCGGCGGTATCAAGCAGTTCAATTTCGCGCTCCATGTATTTGATTAGTGTGCGGTTAACGTCGCGAGTAGTTCCAGCAACATCGGCTACAATTGCCTGCTGTTTTTTTGCGAGTGCGTTGTATAGACTGGATTTACCAACATTTGGTCGTCCAAGCAGTGCAATTCGGATTCGGTCGTCCGCTTCCATGATGCTTGCTGCTGGCAACATCGACTCAAGGGTTTCCTCTAGCTCATCAAATCCGATTTTCTGAGTGGACGAGGTTGCAATTAATGGCTTGATACCAAGTTTTTCGAAGTTCTTTATTTGGTCTTTTTTTGCTTTGTCGGCTTTGTTGACTAGCAAAATAAGCTGTTTGCCACTCTTGAATGCAAGTTTGGTTACACGTCGGTCTTCTTCGGTGATAATTGTAGTACCGTCAACAGTGACCAGAATAATGTCGGCGCCGTTTGCCGCTTCTGTGATTTGGTCCTGAATAGTTAGTTCAAATGCGTCAGCAGCGTCTTTTAGTCCTGCAGTGTCGACTAGCCAAAACTGTTTGCCAGATTCTAGTTCTGCCTTTGCAGTTATTGAATCACGGGTTGTACCTGGTTCGTCGGCTACAATGGCCTCACGGCGTCCGAGCATAGCGTTAAACAGGCTGGATTTACCTACATTAGCGCGGCCAACAATTGCAACAATGGGAACTTTCGACTTTCCCATCAGTAATTTCCCCTGCCAACAATCAAGTGGTTGCCTGGAAATTGCTTTCGTGTCACCTGGAAAAATTTTTCTGCAAAATTTTCACTCACGGTATTAGTGATACCGCCTCTTTCAAATTGTGCAGAAGAAATTTCACCATGCAACACGCTGGAAAAGTCTTGTTTCGATTTACTCATATGTTGTAACTATTATAACAGAGGTCGGGCAATTGACAAAAACATTCATGTAATATTTTGATTTTTAGCGCAACAAGGCTACAAAATGATTTTTTCTTTTTCTTTGAGCTTTCCTAGACGGAATCGCCCTAGTTGCTCTCGGTGTAATTTGGTAACATTGTAGCCAAGTGCTTCAAATGCGCGCCGTATTTGGCGGTTTCTACCTTCTTCCAGAATGATTTCATATGTCTTTTCTGACTGTTTTCTCAGGCGCTTGAACTTACTAGGGCGCTCATCGCCAATATCTGTTCCGCTCAGCAGTTTCTTCTGGTCTTCAGGCCATAACATTTTGTCGATTGTAACTATGTAGGCTTTTTCTTTGTTGTTGCTCGGATGGGTCAGCTCGTTCAGTAGTGAGCCGTCGTTTGTCATTACAACTAATCCTGAGCTATCTTTGTCTAATCTCCCGGCGATGTTTAAATTCTCGTAGGCCTTAGGCAGTAGCTCGTAGACTGTCTTACTTCCCTGTCCGTTCTTGCTACAGACGTAGCCTGCGGGTTTGTGTAGTAGAATTGTGACTATCGTAGGCGCTGCTTTGTTCAGAGTCTGACCATCAAGTTCAACGGTATCGGTTTCTTCAACAGGCAGGCCTAGTATAGCTGGCTTCCCATTGACTTTGACCCTGCCGTTTGCGATTGCATCGTCTGCACGGCGCCTAGAAAGATCGGTGTATTGGCTCAGAAATTTATTCAGTCTCATTACAGACAGTTTACAGTAAACAAGTTACAGATAACAGTTTAGATTAAAGCGAGATGTTGTCTGGGTCGGCAGAAGAATCGGCATTTTTGTCGTCTGGTGCAGCTGGTGGTGGAACGACTCCGTCCATACTTACTCCATTTGAGTGCGGGATAATGGGTTGCGGGGTCTCAATGAAATTTGGTTCTGGAGCAACTTCTATCCCAGAATCTGCCGCCACTATAGCTGCGGGCTCAGCTGATGCAGCTTTCTCTGCAACAACAGATTTTGCTATTTCCGCCATCTTTTCTCTTTCTTCCTCTTCTTCGAGTAGCCTATTTAGCTCTGTACTCTTAGATGCAGTAGGGTCCGACAGTGGTTGAATCACTTTCTGGCTTACTGATTCGCTTGCATCCGTTTGTGCTTCTTGCACTGGTGTTGGCTTAACTTCTACTGGTGTGGGCTCAGGCTTAGGTTCGGATACTGATGCCTCAACTATAGCAGCTTGTTCAGGAACAGTTTCAGGTGCTGGCTGATCTGTAGTTTCAGGCTTTTTTGCGTCGATAAAACTTTCGATCTGTGCTGCAATGGCTGATTGTTCGTTTTCTACGGATTGTTCGATTGGTTCAGTAGACTCAGATGTGGCCGCATCGTCCTGTGCTGGGGCAATTGCAGCCAAACCTGCTGGTGAGCTGTCGGTAACAGTACCTAATGCGGCGGGGGTTGCCTGAATTATATTTGTGGCGTCTGGGACTATAGATTGAGCAGAATCAGGATCGGCAGCCGGCACGGAAGGTACTGTAGCAGGTTCTGACACAGCAGAGGCCGTTGTCGTAGCATCCGGTTCTGGTACTGGAGCTGTTGCTGTGGCAGGCTCGTCTGCTGGTAGAACTGCTAATGACACTGGTTCTGATGGTGCTGGGGTTGTAAGTACTTGTGCCATGGCTGGAACTGACTGAGCAGGCGGTGGTGTGTTGTTCTGGTCAGATTCCCCGCTTAAGACTTCTCTGGCGACCTTGGCAACGTCCTCGAGTGTGACCTGTGATTTGACCAGATATCTGTCGGCACCTAGCTTACTAGCGCGTTCCTTGTCTTCTGCTTGGCTAAGCGCCGTCATCATGATGACTTTAGCGTTCTTTGTCTCTTCGGTTGAACGAATAATGTCCAGCATGTCAAAGCCGCTTATTTTAGGCATCATAACATCAGAAATAATCAGGTCAGGACGTTCTTTCATTGCAATTGTCAGAGCTTCTTCGCCATCACGAGCAGAAACTATGTCATAACCCTCGGCCTGAAGCCGTGCTTCGTAAATTTCGCGCAAGTTGTTGTCGTCTTCTACTAGTAGAATTTTTGCCATTAGATTTCGTTCGCCCCTTTAGTAATTGTGATGTTAAGCATAATTAATATAATTCTACCCTATTTTAATTAATTCTGCACGGTTGGTTCTATCGTCGGTCCGGAGGCTTGCATCTGCATCGCTTGGTTTGTGTCTAATCTAGGTAGGTTAATATAGAAAGTACTACCTTTGCCCTCTTCGCTTTCTACCCATATTTTACCACCGTATAGCTCTACTATTTTCCTACAGATGAACAGTCCAAGTCCTGTTCCACCGATAGTTCTAGTTGCCGAATTATCCACCCGATAAAATTTCTGGAACATGTGCGGGATGTCGGCTTGGGGTATACCATTACCAGTATCTGAAATACTGAATTGGACTACTTCCGCATTACCCGTAACCCCAATGGTGATTTTACCCGATTCCGTGTATTTGACTGCGTTATCGAACAGATTAGTGATAACTTCCCGTAGCCTATCAGGATCAACTTTGGTGTAGTAGACAGGTGCGATAGTCTTCTGGGATGCAAGCGGATGAGTTCCAGTCTGAAGCTCTAGGAGTAGGCCTTTTTTCTCGGCACTAAACCGCAAATCTTCGACTAGTTGGTTGGTGAAATCTGTGACGTTGACCGCCGCCGGATGGCTAGTTAAGCGTCCATCCTCTGCCTTTGCACTAGTTAATAGGTCCTGGAACAGTTTGCCTAGATGTTCTGTAGATGAATGAGCCTTCTCTAGATAGGACCGTGCTTTGTCGTCGATTTTGCTGACCTTTTCGTTCAAAGCAAGTGCCAAATAGCCTTCAATCGCAGCAACTGGCGTACGCATTTCGTGACTGGCGGTGCTGATGAAGTCTGCCCTTTGCTTTTCTTGTTTGCGTTGCTCGTCTACATTGCGAATAACTCCAACTGCCCCACTAACAAACCCTTCGCCGCCAATTAGTGGCGATACACTTATGTCTACAGAAACTGGCTGATTGTCCTTTTTCAGTAATGTTGCTGTGTTGTTGTGTATTGTCTTTTTTTCTTGAAATACAGCGTAGAATGGGTGTTCCATATCTGGATATGGCTTTGCTTTTTCGTCAGTTAGTTTTAGCACAGAACGGTAATCTACACCGCTTGCTTCCTCCATGCTCCAACCCGTTAGATCAGCCGCGGCTGGGTTAAATGACTGAATTGTGTTGCTGGAGTCGATTAAGATTATTGCATCGTCAATACTGTTAAGCAGAATGGTTGATTTCATTTTCTCATCACGCAAAGAAGCAGAGAGCTTATCTCCGCCTTGCTGACTTGTTTTGTTTTTAGAAAATAACCCCATAAACTGTCGAACAAGTTCTCCTAAGGTTGGAAAACCCGGACTCTAGGAGGTTTTCCCTCCTTAGCCGCAAGGAAAAGTAGTAACTTTTCCTTGGGGATCCAACCCTTTCTCTAATTCTTGGGTTGAGAAATAAATTTCCACCCCAAGGTACTTTAATAAAGCAAAGTGCTTTTGCTTAGGTCTTATTATGTTGGTTTTCACTGATGAAAGCAACCATATTTCTTTGTCATTTGTATGTTTGACTATAGTTAGAAGTCTCGTGGTAACTTTGGCTAAACGGCCAAAAAATGCATAAATTACACAGGCACAATAACTTAGCATGAAAAGATTTGAATTATGTATCAATTTATTATAGAATTAATTTAATAAAAATGAGAAACAATACAGGCACTGGTTCTGCCGCACAACCATATGATACAGCCGGAATTGAGCGGGCTTCCTTCGATGCAGCAAGATCTATAGTTGATGATGCAGCAACCCAAGCTCCGATAATCGACGGAATTGTTGGCCATACCTTAGTTGAAGAGTTTACTGACGTAATCACAATTAATGAGAGGGGTGTCGATGTTCAGTGGAGAATATCTAAGGGTTATTTCATTGATGAAGATGGCAATAGATTACAAATTGCCAGTCGGCTACCTAACAGAAAATTGAAGCGCGAAGACGACTTTGAGTATATTTTGGGCAGTGCCCGAGTGGTCGTTGGTGGCAATATCGCCCATATAGCTGCATCTGTTAGTCAAGGTCAGATAATCAATAACGATGAAGAGATGACCGCAGTGTTGCCTACCCATCCGGTCGGCTTTACCAAAATGTTTCAGAGTATTTACGAATCTTCGAAATCTATTGCTGAAAGTGAGAACACAAAAGCATCATTTAGTAAATCAGAACGACGTCATAAAATTGCTCGCGCAGCTAGGTTTGTACTAAGCGTGGGCGCTTTGGCAGGAATTGGAATTTTTGGTGCTCCAAAGGTGGCGGAAGAATATTATGATTATAAAGAGTCTGAACAAGCTCAAGAAGCCCAAAAAACAGAACAAGAAGCTCGGGCGACACAACTTTCCATTGATCAATTTGACGCAGAATATCAAACAATCGAAGAAGGTGTTTCTTTGAAAGACGAAGAGCGGTCATTGGTGCCAGTAACGCGTCAATTTGTTTTGGCTGAAAGTATTCCTCGATACGATGCAGAACTATCGCCGTCGCAGCTTTCAAATGTCCGGGCTGTACAAGCGCCATCTATCGGTGAATCAGTTGGATATTCAATACCAATTCCGGAAAATCAGTCGATTACAGTTGCGCACACCGGTGACTCGAGGCTACTAGTCACGGCTGTAATAGACGAATCTACACAGACTATTACGATTAACAGTATTGATTTGGGCATTGAACTGACAGAAGATTCTCCAGAAATTTTAACTGGTGATATAGTGCTGACTTTTAGCGAATAAATAAAAACTACTTACGGTAAAACTGGTATAAAACTACCTGTTTCCCGGAAATAGCTGGTCAATGATTTGCGGCATGGCCGGTACGTATTTACTGGGATTCTTTATTGAATCATCCAAGAATTCTTCCAGGCTAATCCACAATAGTTCATCTACTTCTTCTGGTTGCATGACAAATGTAGATATTTCCCTGTCAATCTCTGCAAAATACCACTGACAGAAGTAGTTTCTAGGAAAACTCACTCGTGTCTTTGGACCTTTAGTGAAAGTCACGCCCGTCAATCCAATTTCTTCCATGGCTTCTTTGTATATATTTTCGTCGTAATTTTCGTCTTCTTCTATGGTTCCGGCTACTGCTGGACCCCATGTATTCGGGTCGTTACGTTTCTGCGGTGACCGATGAGCTAGTAGTATTTCACCTTTTGGGTTTGTAACCCAAAGCGACGTTACTCGGTAGATATCTGATTGGTGGTCGATTTGGTCACGCTCTTTGAGCCCAATGACATTATCGTTTTCGTCCACAATCTGCGCTTTCATAGTTCGATATTCTTTACTGTCTCCGAGATTGCCTTTGCTAGGTTTGTGTGGGATTTATGGGTCATGTGTAGGCCGTCTTCCCCAACTTCTGCATAGTTAGCAGCGTCTACAAACAACAGTTCGCGCTCGCCACATAATTGTTTAATTATGCCAGGAAGTTCTTGTGACCTTGGGCCTGATTTTTCGTCATAAAAATCTGTGTAGAATTCTTTAAACCTTGGTGCGCCTGGATTAATGTGAATCGGACTCATAATAATAATTTTTGGAGGTTTTTGGTCTCTGTTTGCTGCATGTTCATGAATATCGTCTACAAGTCCGGATAGCCCGCGTTTTATAGAGTCTGGAGTGGTGTCGAAATAAGTCTTCAAATCATTGGTGCCTAACATAATAATTACGACGTCTATTGGATTATGGCTCAGTAAGCACGGAGTTAGATATGTCTTGCCATTCCTTCCTACGCGGTCTTCCCTATCGAGGTTGATTGTCCTACCTCCCAAACCCTCTTCAACTACGTAATAGTCATCACCTAATTGATTTTGAAGTATACCGGTCCAACGTACATCTGCAGGAAAGCGTCCGCTTCTATCTGGTTTCTGACCCCAGGTATTAGAATCGCCGTAACAAAGAATTTTCACTGCATTTGGATTAGTGTTCATAAAGTTTATTATCCCACAAACTTTCTATGAACCGACTATATATTCACTCGTCGATCTGTGGATTGCGTCTAATACGCCGTTGCTAATCTCTTCGTCAGTGAGCCATCTACCGTTTATAGACCCTAGGATCACTCTGTGATAATTCAAACCAATTTTGGTGAGGTTTCTCTCGCGTTCCCTGGAAGGATGACTGGATTCGCGTCCACTACTCCCCGTGATATCGTAGAAATCGCCAGCCATTTGTTTAGCGAGAATATACGACGCTTCTGGGGCGTTTGAGTGAATCCAACTGACGGTTGTGCTTGGTTGTCCATAATCTGACACGAATTGAGTTATAGCCGGGCAAAACTCTTCCAAGTCTGTACAGTCCGCTGGGATTTGGATAATTTTGGGAGAGAAACCCGCAAGCCTATCGAGTTTTGTCCTGTCTCTTGCAACGACTCCGACTATATCAAAATCATCCGCCAGCGACCTAACTAAGCCGCTAAGCATTCCGCTGCCTCCCACGACTAGGGCAATATTAGGTTCCACATTAGTTAGTATACATCTTGGGCTATAGCATGGTGTCTTCGTTTGGAATTTGTTGCCAGTATGTAGACAGCATCTGACTCGCTTCACCTGGTTCAATACCACGGATTCGTGTAATCATAGGGTTCTTCATAGTCACTAAGTTGCCCAGGGCAATAATTGCCTGCCCCAACAATGCTTGTGGTAGCAGTAACTCTACTGGTGTTGAAGGATTTTGTATCTGAGTAACTTCGGAAGGGTGTAGTTCTTGTACTTCGATAGGGCGCATTGGACGAAAACGCACCTGGTGTCTTTTAGGCGTAGTCAGTACTTCGCCAGTCCAGCCTTTTTCGCGGATAAAATGTGCAACAGCTCTCCGTCCGGAAATCCTTGCAGCAATATAGGTAGTTCGCTGTTCCTTGTAGCTTTCGAGCACGAGGCCCTTTGTTTTTTTGTCTGGTCGCATTAAGTATATTTTAAAACAACTTCATATATATAGCAAATACATTCTTTAACTAAACCTTTGGTTGAAGTAGATAAGTAAGATCTAGTTCTTGATACGGAACTTGCGCCAGATTAGGCCATCTAGTAGCAAATGACTGAAATATCCAACAACGGCAGCACCATAATAGACGGTAGATATAGGTAGACTAGCACTATTGTACAGATATGGAATCAGTAAAACCGGCAAAGGTATGACAAGCATCGCCCATTTTTTGTGGGTCCATCCCCGGTGATGACCAATGATTGGAAGCATAGATATTAGCCCTAGATATGCAGCAGCAACTATGCTTCCCGCCCAGAGAAGTAGTATGTCTAATGGGAAAACAATTCCGAAGAATAAATCTTGTGCTTTGCTGTTGGTGTCGACGTCTGGGAAAAGCCCAAAAAGCGTCGCAATAACAATGACCGCGAACGTCGCCTGCCAGTTGTATAACAGTCCAGCAGTTTCGGCTAGTCGCTCAATTGGAACATAGGATATCAAACCGTAATATGTAATTCCTGCTACTGCCCCACCTGCCACGTGTCCTTTGTAATTTGCCATAAGCTCCATTGTACAGAATTATCTGCTTATTGGCTCAGTTTCGACGGCTTTTTCAGAAGCCTGTTCGACATACTTTTACCTACAGGTGCAAAAGTATGCAAAAACCCCGCTCCCAATCAAAAACAGTCCTAGTAAAACAAAGTAAATGAAATAGATTATATCTGACATGGTCTCTACCTCTTCATAGCAATCAAGCTAAGCTTGTTGCTTGAAGAAGTAGCACGATCTCGGGACTCCCTTTGGTCGGTCACACTGTCGATACACATACTTGCGGGTCTCGACAGCTTAGACTGGTCCTCGCTATAATCTCTTCCTTTCCTTAGTTTTTCTAATGAGTTTTCAATCGATAGAGTTGAGCTACAGTAGCTCTGAGCTCCCAGCCATAAAACAAGAAAACCGAATAACTAACTACTTTTTGTTCTGAATAATTTCCGAGGACCAGTCAAAAATACATAGTTTAAGAAACTATTTTTGACCGCTTGCGTCCCGCAGGAACAGAACAAAAAGAAGCTAGTTATATCGCAGTTCTTCTTGCTGGCTGGCAGTTTTGTCACCCGTTTTGCTGCCAAAATGGGTGGGGTGAAGGTCTCGCTTGCAGACCGCATGTAGCTATTTTTGACAGTAGTACCCTGCTGAAGGGGTTATGCTTCCCTAGAGTTCTTTTTGAACCACTTAGAAATAGCTTTAACATCCAATCTGTCTACGGCAATTTTGACGGCAAAATCTTCAAGTTCTTGTGCCTCGGCTGCTAATTCATAGCCATTCTTAAGTATGAATACAGAAGCACAAGTCATGCCACTACGTTGATTGCCATCTACAAACAGATGGTCCGCGATTATGTTTCGTGCATATACCGCTGCTTTATCGAAGATATCAGGATATTGTTGTATGCCAAAAGCTTCTTGTTTAGGGGCTTCTACAGCAGATTTTAGCCTATTTTCATCCCTTATTCCGTGACTACCACCATAGTCTTCGATGAGTTTAAAATGAAGATAGAGTATATCTTCCGCAGTCAAATAGTACACTATCTGTCCGCAAGATTTTTTAGAGAGTCGCCGTATTGATCCGTGAATTTCTTGTATTCTGTGTCTACACTAACTCCGCCGGGAGTTTTTATTTGTTCATGACGAGAACGCACGGTGTCGCCTGGTTTGAATCCTAGTGCCCTTGCCTCTTTTGCTGGAATAGTAACAGCAATACTATCACCTACTTTGATGATTTTCTGGACTGATTCTATGGTTGAGTTTGTGCTAGTTGTTTTCATAAGCATTATTATAACAGTATTGTAATAATATTACAATACTTATCCTAATTGATTTTCCGTATATAAAACCCTATCTACCATTTACTAACACCTAACTACTAAATAATTATGCTGGGTTTGATTCTAGTTTTGTGATTCTTGTATCTAGATTTTTGACATCTTCTTCAACGGTATCAAATCGGTCATTTGTGGAATCACCAATTGCCGAAAGAATCTCATCGGCTTTATCATCAATTTTTTTGTCTAATCTTTCAATTTCATCTTTCAGATCAGTGGTCTGCTGGCTAATGGTTGCGGTAATGAATTGTTTCAAGTCTTGGATGGTGTCATCGTTCATAGTACTCAGTATAGCACTAAAAATTTAAGCATTTCATTGAACTAAAGGTAGTATCGACGGCTTTTTCTAATTAGTTTTTTTTGGTGGAGATTGGCTACGGAGCTAAAATTCAGAACTCGGTTTTCAGTCTTCATGCTGTTTTGGTTACAGGGTTACAGGGTTACATCAAGTTTCTCGTCTTATTGCTGAGCCCCCTATTGCTGCATTATTAAATTTGCCTATTATTTCAAAATAATCAATACGGTGTTATAATATTAAGTAATATTCATAGAGCTTGGAAGAGAGACAGTAATGCCGCCAAAAAGACTAGGAAATGATTTCAAAACCATTGAGATTAAGTGTGACAATGGTCATAAAGTTGCGCAGTATCGCAAACCACGGTCAGAATGGGGAGAACGTACCCACAAACTCTGGTTAGTTGAAGACAGAATAAAAATGCTTCGAACAGAGCCACCAATATTAGTTTTTGATAAACAAGACAACTCAAGCCTAGTAATACCAGAAACAGGTACACCTATAAGTTGTGGTGATTTAGCATGTGAATTGATTGTGGGCGAGATTGGTCTTGTGCACGGTGCTGCTGCCCTTGTCTTAGACAAAAGAAATCTTCAGCCAACAAAAGGTTAGCTTAAGTCAATAACTAGTACATGTCGGGCAACTTAAGTGCACCATTTACTGGACACTGAGTTACACAGTGTCCACAACCAATACAGCTCTCGTCCCCGATTTCAATGACGTGACCGTTTCTGTTTTCTTTCGCAGCGAATGTAATTGCTTCTGGTAGACAGACTGGCACGCACCTATCACATCCCGTACATATATCTTTATCAACTATAGGTACTTGTGGCGATAGTTCTGTAGGTTCAGACAGCAAAGAAAGGGCTTTGCCTCGAACATCGTCTATATGTTTTATGCTCCTTGTCTCAATTTCTGACACTAGACCGCGTGTTAACTTTGTAAGAGCTGCAGGAGCGTTAAGTCCACTGTCATGGAGTAACGAATAAATTTGTACAAGCGACGCACCAGCATAAATCATTTTAAGTGCTCTTTCTGCTGTTGTGACGCCACCGCTAGCAACTACGGGAATGTCTAATACAGAACATAAATCCGCAACATCTGTTAAAGCTATATGGAATATTGCATCACCTGATATGCCGCCTTTTGCTCCTATTACTCCGAGTACGCGCTGGGGGTTTCCGTTGCCATCAATTTCAAAATCAAGTACTGGTCCATAAGTGTTGCTGGCAATAATCAAATCGGCGCCGTTTTCTTGAGCCTTTTGAGCTAATTCAACAATTTTATCTGAGTGGCCTAGTTTTACGCCAATTGGCGTTTCAACACCCGCTTTCTTGATGTCGTCACACACTTTGGCTATGTGGTCAGGGTCACGTGTAATAAATCCGTGCACCCCATTGCTTACTCCGCAACTTACGTTGATTTCAATGAATGGTAATTTAAACTCATCTAGCTCTTTGCAGACTTCAACACAGCCTTCTATGTCTCTGCCCGAAACTCCCATAATGACTTTGCCCATGCGGCCCATATCTGGCAAATATTCACGCCAATAGTTTATGTCTGCTCCGGTCCACTCTGCATTCATCATCGTCGTTCTAGATCTGACCCCAACTTGGTACAGGTGTGGCGATGGATGTACTGTCCTGGACATAACAAACCTGGTAGACCTAGGAATTACTGCCCCTGCTCCTGCGTCAACAAATTGTTGGATTTGGTCGTATCTTTCAACGAGTGTACCGGAAGCCACTACTAGTGGGCTGTCATACTCGACACCTAGCATAGTTGTTCTTAGTGCATTCGTGGGATCAATTTCCTGTAGTGCCGGTACTTTTGTAGGTTGTTCTAGACTAGGCACGTGAAGCCTCCATGAAGGCCTGAACAGATGATATTATTTGCTGTTCACTTGCTGCGCGATTTTCTGGGTCATAATTAACTACACGATCAATTAGTCCGGTTCCGTGGGCTTTTCTTATTTCTTCTATCTCCAGCTGTGATAAATTGAGTCGCGTGTCAGCTGCAACACCGTCATTGAAACTTCCTTGCCTAGTTTCTATGCCTGCTTGTTGTGTTGCCTCAGAAGCAAGAATGCCAATCAGAAGCGTTGGTCTGCTGACGACAACTCGACGAA
>JAYSZA010000053.1:0-6808 GCA_043727115.1 Candidatus Saccharimonadota bacterium | reverse complement strand
CCCCTGTAGCCCTGAATTCCCCCCATAAAGCCCCTTGGGTGGCACTTCGTGCCAGCCTTCAGAGCTTCAAGGAAAATCCAAATAGTTTTCAACTGGTGCGCGAGAGAGGACTTGAACCTCCACACCTTACGGCACTTGCCCCTCAGACAAGCGTGACTACCATTCCACCACTCGCGCGTCACTAAATTGTACCATCCCCAACCTTATTATAGAAGATGAATGACAGACTCGAGTCGCCTTTGGCGACCCCGAAACTACTTCTTTCAAAACTTGTTTTGAAGAGTAGATTTCCTTGCGAAATGTCACAGGCATTTCTCACCCCGACCCTAAGGCGTCGGAGGTCGACCATGCACTCACCAAACAAAAAGTCCTGCAAAGCAGGACCCATTGTTTGGTGGGTGATGAGGGACTCGAACCCCCGACCCTCTCGGTGTAAACGAGATGCTCTAGCCAACTGAGCTAATCACCCACGCTTGGAACATTCTACTATTTTATCTGTTAAATCGCAAGACTAAAGCTGGTATACTATAAGCAGTAACTAAGGAGAAACACATGGTTTGGGTACTACTTGCAGCTGCTGGACTTTTAGTCGTAGCATTAATAGGAATTTATAACGGTTTAGTTAAGACAAAAATCCAGGTTGATGAAGCGTGGAGCGACATCACAGTACAGCTCAAAAGACGTGTCGATTTAATCCCTAACTTAGTAGAAACGGTTAAGGGTTATGCAAAGCACGAAAAATCAGTATTCGAAGAAGTGACCAAAGCCCGTGCAGCAATGACAGGTGCTAGTGGCGTCGCAGAAACTGCGGCAGCGGACAATATGTTGACCGGTGCATTAAAGAGCCTTTTTGCAGTCGCAGAAGCTTATCCTGACTTGAAGGCTAATACTAACTTCCAGGATTTGCAGGCAGAACTAGTTGATACTGAAGACAAAATTCAGGCATCTCGTAGGTTCTACAATGCTGCGGTGCGTGAATACAATACTAAAATCAAAGTATTCCCTACAGTAATCTTTGCCGGAATGCTCGGATTTTCTACAAGAGAGTTCTTTGAACTTGATGAAGCTGAGCAGGCTGCTGCTGAAAAGCCAGTAGACGTAAAGTTTTAAGGGCGTATAACGTATTACGAATTACGTATGACGGACAGCACCATTAGCAGAATAACTTCTTTCACTCAGTTAAGAACATGGCAGTTTTCTAGAGAATATGTCGCAGAAGTTTATAAAGTGACAATGAAATTCCCAAAGGAAGAGCTGTTCGGTCTAACATCTCAGATAAGAAGATCAGCGGTGTCGGTGCCAGCAAATATAGCCGAAGGGTTTTCTAGAGCTGGTGCAAAAGAAAAAGCGCAGTTCTATCAAATTAGCCTGGGCTCATTAACCGAAACACTCAGTCATTTGCACATTGCACTAGACCTATGGTACATAAAGGAACGAGAGTTATTGGATTTCACTACTAAAACTGAGGATATACACAAAATGCTAAACGGACTTATTAAATCGGCGAAAGGAAGGAATACGTAATACGTTATACGTAATACGTTATACGACTTATGTATTCAGAAATTGCTGCAAATAAGCGCAAAACGGTGCTGTTGATTAGCGGATTCTTGGTTTTGATTGGTGCACTTGCCTATTTTGCCGGTATATATTTCGAAAGCTACTCTATTACGGTCGGAACGCTCATCGGTTCGTTCTTCTATATACTGTTTAGTTATTTTGGTTCAGCCAGAGCAGCGCTCGCCTTTAACGGTGCTAAGGAAATTAGCAAACAAGACGACCCAAGACTGTGGCGGACAGTTGAAAACCTGGCAATAACCGAAGGTCTACCAATGCCGAAAGTCTACATAATGCAAGACTCCGGACTAAACGCTTTTGCTACTGGCCGCGACCCAAAACACGCCTCCGTTGCTATTACTAGCGGACTGCTACAAGCGCTAGACAACAATGAGCTTCAGGGAGTTATGGCTCACGAAATGGCTCATATCAAAAACTACGATATTCGGGTTAGCATAGTAGTTTTTGGATTAGTGTCCATAGTTTCAATACTAGCCGACATTTTCCTTCGTATTAGTTTGTTTGGTAGCAATAGTGATGATGACAACGACAACAACGGAATAATGTTTGTTCTCGGAATTGTCGCTATGATTTTGGCTCCTCTAATTGCCGTAATGATCCAGTCTGCAATTTCTCGCAAGCGTGAGTTTCTCGCAGACGCATCTGGTGCTTTGACGACCCGATATCCTGAAGGCCTAGCCAGTGCTTTAGAGAAAATTAAAGCTGGAGGCGCTGCGACAAAACGCCAGAATACATCGACTGCACATTTGTTTATCGCCAACCCACTGAGGGGAAAAAGTTTTGCAGGCTTGTTCAGTACTCACCCAAATATTGACGACAGGATTCGTGTATTAAGGGGTATTGGGGATAAATTGTAGACATGGCCAAAGCAGCTAGAAAATTAATTGTTAAAGAACCAAAAATCTCTAAGCCTGGAGCAAAAGCTCGTCAGAAACCAAAATACAAAAGCTTCAGACTACACAAACGTATAAAGCATCCTCAGCCCAAGTTGCCAAGCTGGTGGCATTTATTTTTGAAGTCGTTGGCGCTTATTAGAGCCAACAAAAGGGCAATACTAGTCTTTGTTGTCGTGTACGGCTTACTAAATTTATTTTTGGTCCGTGGTTTTACTAATACTGTAGATATCGAAGGAGTGAGAGAGTCGCTGTCGTCAATCGTAGGCGAAGAATCGTCGGGATTTACCAGCGGTTTTACTTCCTTTGGCCTGCTAGTGGAGGCCTCTACTCAAGGCTCAGGTGAAGTAGCTCAGGTCTACCAGACGTTCTTGTTGATATTCGCCAGCTTGGCATTAATCTGGCTCTATCGTCAGCAACAGGCGGGCAACAAAGTTACTATGAAGATGGCTTTTTACCGAGGTATGTATCCGCTCGTACCATTCACGCTCGTATCTCTAGTCATTTTTTCTCAAATGATTCCTGCGCTAATTGGAAATTTTTTGTACACAACGGTTATCAGTAATGGACTGGTCGTAGGAGCTCTAGAGCAGATTGCTTGGCTGTTGTTTTTTGCGTCAACTCTTCTGCTGTCGCTATACATGATTAGTAGTTCAAGCATTGCGCTGTACATCGTGACATTGCCGGAAATGACGCCAATGATTGCTCTTCGGCAAGCCAGAGAGCTTGTACGTTATCGCCGTACTGCAATAATCCTAAGGTCTATTGCAATAATTTTAATAGTTTTTGCGTTGTTATTTATTATTGTTCTACCAATCATTTTCATAGCTCCAACTATGGCAGAATGGATGTTCTTCGCAGTTACAGTCCTGGCAGTTCCGTTAGTCCACGGCTATATGTTTAGTTTGTATAGAGAATTACTATAACGGTGTCATGAAAAGCAAAGACTTGGAACGTTATAAAGAATTGGTAAGGCTGCTAAACACTTATTCGCATCAATACCACGCGCTCGACAAACCAACAGTTAGTGACGCAGTCTACGATGGGCTGTTTGCAGAGCTTAAAGCTATAGAAGGCGAATATCCTGAAGAAATCGCTCCAGATTCACCAACCCAGAGAGTTGGAAGTGTTCCGGTAGATAAATTTGAAAAATTCACACATACAAAACGGATGATTAGTTTGCTTGATTGTTTTTCTGACGAAGAAGCCAAGGCATGGTTGGACAGAGTACTGAAACTAGACTCTCAGGTTTCCGGCGCTTCGTTTTGGGTAGACTCTAAAAAAGATGGTTTGGCGTGTGCTGTTCACTACCAAGACGGCAAACTTGTTCGCGCAGTCACAAGAGGCGACGGAACCACTGGAGAAGTAGTGACCAGTAATGTTAAAACTATCAAATCTGTGCCGTTAAGCCTGCCTCATAGTCATAAATTCGCAACTGGATTCACAGAAGTACGCGGCGAGATAATCATGAACAAATCAGATTTTGAAATAATAAATAAACAGCGCATAAATGATGGATTGCCGGCGTTTATGAACCCAAGAAATCTGAGTGCAGGTACGATTAGACAACTAGACCCAAGATTGGTGGCTGCACGACCACTAAGATTTCATGCGTACGATATTATACGACTAGATGATACTGAATTAGAATCAAACCAGATGGTGTATGAAACTGCAAAAGAGCTTGGGTTCTATATTGATAAAGAAGCTCACCTAGAAAAGGATTTTGATTCAGTGCTTCAATACGCACACACTTTTTCGGAAGCACGAGAATCTTTGCCGTATATGACCGATGGTCTGGTTATAAAAATCAATGACAGAAGGCTGTTTGAGTCACTAGGATTTGTTGGTAAAAATCCTCGTGGAGCCATCGCCTACAAATATCCAGCAGAAGAAGCAACTACCATTGTTCGGGACATCGTGATTAGCATAGGTAGAACTGGTGCGGCGACGCCCGTTGCCGTTTTTGACCCAGTAGTAGTAGCCGGGACAACTGTGCAGCATGCTAGTTTGCACAATGCGGATGAAATTGAACGCAAAGACATTAGAATTAGCGATACGGTAATAATCTATAAGGCTGGCGATATAATTCCACAAGTTCAGTCGGTAATTCTAGAACTTCGACCAAAATCTGCAGAAAAATTCTGGTATACGCGCGAGCTAAAGCGTCAGTATCCTGAGCTAGAATTCGAAAGGCCTGACGGAGAAGTAGTATATCGGGTCAAAGGCGTAACTGGACCGATACTATTGAAGCGCGGCCTGGAGCATTTTGCCTCCAAAGGAGCACTAGACATTGACGGCATGGGCGAAAAAAACGTAGAAGCATTGATTGATGCTGGGTTGGTACAAGATTTTGCTGATATTTACCGAATCACCCGCGAACAGCTGAAGCAGCTAGAACGTTTTGCTGATTTGTCGGCTGACAATTTAGTCAATGCATTCGATGACAAAAAATCCCCGCCACTATCCAGGTTCATATTTGGTCTTGGCATACGTCATGTTGGGGCGCAGACAGCTATAGACTTGGCCAACACTTTCAAGAAATTAGATAATCTAGGTACAGCATCTTACGAGGATTTGAAGGCAGTTGAAGGAGTTGGAGAAATTGTAGCTGAATCAATACTTGGATGGTTTGTTGATGACGACAATCAAGCACTATTAGCTAAGTTTAGAAGGCTGGGTGTCTGGCCAGAAGACGTCAAACATGTCGGTGGACCACTGTCAGGCAAAAGCTTTGTGATAACGGGCAGCCTAGACTCAATGAGCCGAGACCAGGCAGCAGACAGAATACGGGCTTTAGGTGGTACCTTTCAGTCATCTGTCGCGAAAGGCACCACCTACCTGGTCATGGGAACGAAAGCAGGGCAATCAAAAGCCGACAAAGCACGCAAATTAGGAACGGAAGCAATAGACGAGCAAAAATTAATGGAGATGCTATAGAGTGATTGATGCAGTTTACGTAACCGGTAATCCGCACAAGGCAAAGTATTTTGCTCGTATGACTAAACTGGACATACCGCATATTAATTTGGATTTGGATGAGTTGCAGAGCACGTCATTGCTAGAAATTGTTGAACACAAGGCTAGGCAAGCGTACGCCATAACCAATAAACCAGTTATTGTAGAAGACTCAAAGCTGTCTTTTGGTGTTTTGGGTGCGCTGCCAGGCACTTTCATCAAATGGTTCCAGCAAGAAATTGGTGAGGATGGTTTGTGCAAACTATTGAACGGCTATGATGACAGATCAGCATTTGCAGGTGCAGCTATCGCCTACTTTGACGGCACAAACCTGAGTATATTTGAGCGGCAACTAGAGGGCTCTATTGCAAAAGTGCCCTCAACAAATAGCACAGGATTTGGTTGGAACACTATATTTATACCGAAAGGCGCTGATATTACATTCGCTGACATGGAAGAATCAGAGTTTGAAAAATGGTACGCAAAAGTAAAGCCTTTTGACAAGATAACAGCATTTTTGAAGAACCTGCAGTAGTGTGTGCTAGTATGTTGCTATAAAGAGGAGCTATTATGCCAGATATTAATGCGACTAGTACAGTCAGTATTATTTACCCCGCAGGATTAGAGGTTGGAGGAAGCGCTGAGTTTTTGACACATGACGGTAAAAGAGCGCACACAATCGAAGTAGCAAACGGTACGAATGTTGATTTTGGCCAAGAGTCGGCAACTACAGTTTATGATGTGCGTATTGAAGAGCGTCCTGTTGACGGCATCATAAAGTATGGATTTTCTACAGAACATAGTACTTCGGTTGGTTTAGAAGCTGGCGACGAGTCCTGGACAGCAGACTTTGGCGCATTAGTAGACGCGAAAGATGTAGCTGTGAGTGCGTTACGCAAACAAACCAGCAAGCTGGGTGGAGATATTGAAAATCTTTGGAATGAGGTAGTAGATGGCAGAAGATTTGTGCGAATCAGCAGAAGAGTACTGCTGTCCTCCGTCGTCGCTTTTCCTGCAACTTATGTCTTGGCTGAAAAAGTGAACGATTTATTTGAACTTGGTTATTTTCCTGCCGGGGTTGTTGCCGTACTCTCTTTTATAAATCTTCTAGGTGAGTCTAGTGGCCTTAGACAGGATGAGCGTAGCAGAGACGCAAAAGTAATCGAAAAAGCGTATCTTGAAGAATCTGTCGAGGAGCTCAATAGTCTATCTATGAAACTAGGGAACTGTTCTCTAACAGATGAGAAAAATGTGATTTACTAGGCATCAGCTAGTTCGTATTTAATCTCGGTACGTAATTCCCCGGCCGTCAGGCCGAGGGATGCAAGTCCTCAGTGTCTGCTGGCCTAGGGACGCTCTAAGACTCTTGTTATCATGAA
>JAYSZA010000052.1:0-19389 GCA_043727115.1 Candidatus Saccharimonadota bacterium | reverse complement strand
TTTGTTAAGATATATACTTCTGCATCAAATTCAGTGTGGGGTGTGATAGTTCCGGGTTTTGCCAATACTTGACCGCGCTCAATATCATCTCGTTCAATACCTCTTAGTAGTACTCCGGCATTATCACCTGCTTGGCCTTGGTCTAGAGATTTCTTAAATGCTTCAATCCCTGTTACAACCGATTTTTGAGTAGCTCGGATTCCAACTATTTCCACCTCTTCGTTGACTTTTACGATACCGGTTTCGATACGTCCTGTAGCAACAGTACCACGACCTTTGATAGAAAAAACATCTTCTATAGGCATTAGGAAATCTTTGTCTAGCTCTCGTTTTGGCTCTTCGATATAATCATCCATTGCCTTGACTAGTTCCATAATTGCATCTTCGTATTTTGCGTCACCTTCAATTGCTTTTAGTGCAGAACCTTTGATTATAGGCGCATTATCACCATCATAATCATACTTAGAAAGAAGTTCTCTAACGTCCATTTCTACTAGTTCTACAAGTTCTTCGTCTGCCATATCCATTTTATTTAGAAACACAACAATTTTTGGTACGCCTACCTGTTTTGCAAGCAATACGTGCTCTCTTGTCTGTGGCATTGGTCCATCAGCTGCAGATACTACTAATACTGCACCATCAATTTGCGCGGCTCCTGTTATCATATTTTTAACATAGTCAGCGTGTCCTGGCATGTCTACGTGTGCGTAGTGCCGTTTTTCTGATTCATATTCTTGATGACTCGTGGCAATAGTAATACCACGCGCTTTTTCTTCTGGTGCGTTGTCAATTTGTGCGTAGTCAACTTTTTTGTTTACGTCACTTGGTAGGCGCTTTGATAATACTGTTGTTATCGCAGCTGTTAGTGTTGTTTTACCGTGGTCAACGTGTCCCATGGTACCGACGTTGACGTGTGGCTTGGTTCGATCGAAATCTGCCATTTGGTTTGTGCTCCTTTGCGTAATGATTTATGAGAGTGGTAATTTGCTCTGCTCCTGCGACAATTTTTCTTACCGTATGAATATACGCTTTCGAAAAATGTGCTCGGGTCAGAGCTAATTACCCTTGGCTCAAAATTCTTACTTTACAGTGGATGATTTATTTCCATCTGTGTTTAATTTATTAAGGGTTTAATGAATTTCTTGTATTTTCGCGATCCATAATTACCAGTCATACCAATAAAAGCCCTCACGCGAGTTACTCAGTTAGTATACCGTATCTAGGAGCTAGTATCAAGCATTGTGCCCGTGTTTTGAGCAGTTGCTTCAAATACAATCTCTTTAACAACACCGACAAAACCAGGAAGTTCGCTGTGCATTTTCGCTAATGCAGCGTCTCTTATCCATGAAGAAACCGAAACACCTTCATAAGCAGCAATGACTCTCACTAATCTCAACTCGTCTTCAGATTTAAATCTTACAGTGTGTTGTTGTTCGTGCATCTAGTATATTACTTAGAGCTTTTAGCAATGATTGCTTCTGCGACGTTGTTTGGAACGTCTTCGTAGTGGTCAAGTTCCATTGATGAACTAGCACGACCCTGAGTCGATGAACGCAGGTTAGTTGTGTAACCGAACATTTCGCCGAGAGGCACAAATGACGTGATTTCTTTGACACCAGAAGACAAATCTTCCATGGATTCAATACGTCCACGCTTAGAGTTCAAATCACCGATTACGTCACCCATGAATTCTTCTGGAGTGACGACAACAACTTTCATGATTGGTTCTAGGATTACTGGAGAAGCTTGTTTAACACCAGCCTGCAATGCCATAGAACCTGCGACCTTGAAGGCCATTTCGTTAGAGTCAACATCGTGGTATGAACCGTCGAATAGCTCGGCCTTGATATCTACTACTGGGAAGCCGGCAAGAACACCGTTGCTCATCGCTTCGATGATGCCTTGCTGTACAGGCTTTATATATTCGTTAGGAATCGAACCACCCTTGATAGAGTTTATGAACTCAAAGCCTTTTCCAGCTTCGTTCTGAGAAAGTCTAAGCCAAACGTCACCGTACTGTCCACGTCCACCAGATTGTTTGATGAATTTGCCTTGGATTTCGACTGCATCTTTACGGATTGTTTCGCGGTACGCTACCTGTGGTGCACCGATGTTGGCTTCAACATCGAATTCGCGCTTCATTCTATCTACTAGTATTTCTAGGTGAAGCTCACCCATACCACTGATGATAGTTTGTCCGGTTTCGTCGTTTACTTTGACACGGAAAGTAGGGTCTTCTTCTGCTAAACGTTGCAGAGCGATAGACATTTTGTCTTGGTCGGACTTTGTATTTGGTTCGATCGCGATACTAACTGGAGGGTCTGGGAATGTAATGCTCTCTAGTACGATTGGGTTGGTTGGATCACTAAGTGTATGCCCTGTTGTCGTTGCTTTAAGTCCTACAATCGCGGCAATATCCCCAGCCGTAACTTCTGCAACTTCTTCACGTTTGTCAGCCTGCATACGCACGATACGTCCAACGCGTTCCTTTTCTCCATTTGAGCTGTTTAGAACATATGAACCGGTTGTCAATTTACCAGAGTAGACGCGGAAGTAAGCAAGCTTACCTACAAATGGGTCGGTTGTGATTTTGAAAGCCAAACCACTCATTGGTTCTTGTTCTATAGGGTGGCGTTCAATTTGATCACCTGTTTTTGGATGCGTACCCCATGTAGAGCCACGGTCTTCTGGGCTAGGCATTAATTCGTTAACTAAATCTAGAACTTTTTCTACGATAACACCACGACCATCGCCACCTGTTACAGCGTAGAATTTACCGCCAAGTACAGCAGAGCGTACAGCAGCACGTATATCGTCTTCTGACATGCCTTCTTCGCCAACTTCTAGGTATTTTTCTAAATATTTTTCGTCTTCTGCAACTGCATTTTCGATAAGTAGGCTTCTATAACGCTTAACGTCTTCCATCATATCTGCAGGAATTTCACTCTCGACTAGCTCTTTGTCCGTGAAATCTTTGTAGGTATATGCTTTAAGAGAAACTAGGTCAACGACACCGTTGATTGCTTGTTCGAACCCGATTGGCAGGTGAATAGGAAACGCTGCTTTAGTCAAACGAGCGTGAATAGTTGATAGAGACTTGTAGAAATCTCCACCTGTTTGGTTGATTTTGTTGATGAAACAGATACGAGGCACACCGTATTTGTCGGCTTGGCGCCAGACAGTTTCTGACTGTGATTCAACACCCATTTTGCCGTCAAACACTACAACAGCACCGTCAAGCACACGTAGCGATCGTTCAACCTCAACAGTGAAGTCGATGTGACCCGGAGTATCGATAATGTTGATCTGGTGGCCTTTCCAGTAGCAAGTAACAGCAGCGGACACGATAGTAATTCCACGTTCGCGCTCTTGTGCCATCCAGTCGGTTGTTGTTTCGCCGTCATGAACTGCACCAATCTTATGCTTTAGCCCAGTACGGTGAAGGATACCTTCTGTAGTTGTGGTTTTACCGGCGTCAATATGCGCGATAATGCCAATGTTTCTAATGTTCTTAATCTCTGTCTTTTTTCCTGCCATTTAAATTCCTATCCTTTTCCTTTTCTTATTTAAGCTCCGCACTGCTGGCCTTGATATTCTCCATCAACGTAAATATCCATGGCACCGCTATTACATGAATCCAGCAGTGAACTTAATGCAGTAGAGGCGATATCGAAGTCCGTAAGTGCGTTTCTATAAGTTTCATCTTCTACTAAAGACGAGTCAAAAGTAGCTTTATTTCTGTCTACAATTGATACATCAGGTAAATTTCTAATTTCATTAAAAGCAGCTCTGGCTGGAGCAGCACATTCTAATGCTCTTTCACAGCTTGAGCAACCTTCTGGTAATTTTGGCGCACCAACAATCATCCTTTTGCCCAAAGTGAATGTGAAGCCAGCACTCATTACTATCTCGCGAAGTGAGCGAAGGCTCGGTTAGATTCCGCCATTTTGTGCGTATCTTCTTTTTTCTTGAACGCTGTACCAGTTTGGTTGTATGCGTCTACAAGTTCGTTAGAGATTCTTTTGTACATTGGCATACCCTTTTTAGAACGGGCTGCAGCGATGAACCACATAATTGTTAGGTGCTTCTGGCGCTGTCCCTTAACTTCAAAAGGGATTTGGTAGTTAGCACCGCCAACACGGCGTGAACGAGTTTCCATGTATGGAGTAACGTTTTTCATCGCTTTGTCGAATACTTCGATAGGATTTTCGTTCTTCAATACTCTTGCGGCTTCTTCAATTGCATCATAGACAATACGCTCTGCAAGCTGCTTTTTGCCGTCTTGCATGACACGATTGATAAGTCTCTGAACCATTTCAGAGTTGTATTTGCGGTCTGGTAGCTTTGGTCGAACTAAAGCTTTGGTAGTTTTACGTGGCATGACTACTGCACTCCTTTCAGTCGTTTGAAATCCGAAATATCAAATCCGAAATCCGAAAAAGCTGCAGATGAGCTGTTTGTAATTTCTAATTTAGAATTTGTTTGTTGTTTGGTGCTTGTTGTTTGGTGCTTCATGGCTATTTACTTGCCTTTTTAGTACCGTATTTGCTACGTCCACGCTTACGGTCAGTAACTCCTTGAAGGTCAAGTGCGCCACGGACGATATGATAACGAACACCAGGAAGATCCTTGACACGACCACCGCGGATTAGTACCACTGCGTGTTCCTGCAAGTTGTGGCCTTCGCCGCCAATGTATGCCCATACTTCATAGCCGTTGTTCAAACGAACACGGGCTACTTTACGAAGAGCAGAGTTAGGTTTCTTTGGTGTTTTGGTTGTTACTTTGACACATACACCTCGTTTGAATGGCGATGGTTTTTCGTAGTTTGTTGTGTTTAGGTTGTTCACCACTTTGTGCAAAGCCGGTGACTTACTCTTGACCTTTGCGGTCTTGCGCGGTTTGCGCACTAATTGATTGATTGTTGGCATTCATATCCTTTACAAAGTGTAGTATTCCGCCAAGTGGAATGATTTGCTTATGCCTAAAGCTTGTCATTTTGGTCCACAGCTCGAACTACGTTAATTTAATGTACTTATTTTAACAGTTTACGCGGGTTTAGGCAACCGCTACTTCTTCAACAGCATCAGTTTCTACAATTGATTCTTCATCATCTTCTTCATCTTCTTCGTGCTGAACTCCAGTTCCTACTGGAATCAGACGTCCTAAGATAACGTTTTCTTTTAGACCGAACAGGTTGTCGACCTTACCACTTGTTGCTGCACCAATCAAGACACGGGTAGTGTCCTGGAAGCTTGCTGCACTCAGGAATGACTCGGTAGACAAACTCGCCTTGGTGATTCCAAGAAGTAACTGGTTGTAACGAACTAGTTGCTTGCTACTCTTTGCTAGTGTCTCGTTAGCTTCAAGCACAGACTGCTTAGAAACAACGTCACCTGTTACGTATTCGCTGTCACCAGGTTCATCGATTTGAACTCTGCTAAACATCTGGCGAACGATGATTTCAAGGTGCTTATCTGCAATGTTCTGTCCCTGACCTGCAAAGATTCTCAAAACTTCATTCATGATATAGCGCTGTGTTGTTTCGACTCCCGCTAGGTCAATAAGTTCGTGTAGGTTTATTGAACCATTCGTTAGTCTCTGTCCAGCAATTACATCGTCACCATCTGCAATAGTAAGCTGTTTGAAACCTGGGATTTCGTATCTAGCAGGGCTCTGAGAACCTGGGTTGATTAACAATTTGTCTCCAGCAGTTTCTAGAACTCCAGCAATTGGTGCTGTAAGCGGGTTTGAGCCGTCAACATTACTTGCCAATACATCTCCGACGGCAATATCGCTGCCTGCGGCAATCATAACTGTCCTGCCGTCAATTGCTAGTTCCTTGGCTTTAAGAGCCTTAGGTGTAATCTGAACGATATACTGGTCGCCTTCTTCCCAAACTTTTGCATTCCCAGTTACTTCTGATAGGAATGCTTGTCCCTTTGGTGTTCTGACTTCAAATAGCTCTTCAACACGCGGTAGACCGGTCGTGATGTCTTCTCCTGCAATACCACCGGAGTGGAAGGTTCTTAGAGTCAGCTGCGTACCAGGTTCACCGATACTTTGTGCAGCAATAACACCAACTGGGTGGTATAGACTGACTGTTTTACCGGTTGCAGGGTCAACACCGTAGCTTTTGAGCGGAATTCCACGAACTGCTGGTACAGATAGTACGCTCATAATCTTAACGCCGTCGATTTTTTCGTCTGCGTCAATTGCTTTTGAAGCTTCAATGGTGATTAGTTCACCCTTGGCAACGTGCTTGCCCATGTCTTCTGCTGCGTATCGTCCAGCAAGTCTACTTCCGTAGCTAACGCCGATTTCTGCAGAGTCTGCACGGTACATTGCAAAACCAGGGTCTTCAATGTCTTCGTTTGTAGTAAACACGTCTTGAGAAACGTCCACCAAACGACGGGTTAAGTAACCTGAGTCGGCTGTTTTAAGGGCTGTGTCAATCATACCCTTACGAGCACCACGTGTAGCGGTAAAGTACTCTAGAGGTGTTAAACCACCTTTATAGTTGCTCTTGATTGGAAGCTCAATTGCACGTCCTGTTGCGTCTGTAACGACACCAAGTAGACCAACTGCGGTTTTAACCTGGCCGATATTACCACGAGCACCAGAGTTAACTGCAGTTGACATAGCTGTATCTTCTTTTACGAATTGCTCAGATAGTGCTTCTTGAACCTTTGTATCAGTCTTCATCCAGTTGTCTACAGTCAAACGGTAACGCTCTTCTTCTGTGATGAACCCTTGTTCATACTGACCACTGATATCAACAGTTTTCTTTTCTGCTGCTTTAATGATTACGGCAACTTCAGCAACTTCACTGAAATCATCCATACCCATTGAAAGTCCTGAACGAGTTGCAAATTCAAATCCGATATCTTTCAAATCATCGGCAATACGTGCTGTTTCTTCTTGTCCATGGCTGGCAAAAATTCCTGCCATAACAGCTTGCAGACGCTTCTTTGTCATTTCTTCGTTCTGGAACGGGAAATCTTCAGGGAGAATTTCGTTGAAGAATAGTCGTCCAAGTGTAGTTGTACGTAATTCTCCGCGGAATGGAATAGTCACAGGTGTCTGATAGTGAATTCTGTGTAGATCACGAGCCATAACAGCTTCAGCAAGAGAGCTGAAAGCCGTAGGTTTTGCTTCACTAACTCCTGGACGGTCATATGTTAGGTAGTAACAACCAAGCACGATGTCTTGTTCGATGTTCAAAATTGGAGAACCATCGGCAGGCTTCAACAAGTTCTTGTTGCTGGCCATAATGTTCTTTGCTTCTGCTTGAGCTTTGTCGCTAAGCGGCAAGTGAACAGCCATCTGGTCACCATCAAAGTCGGCGTTGAAACCTTTACATACTAGTGGGTGCAATTGAATAGCTTTTCCTTCAATCAATCTTGGCTGGAAAGCCTGGATTGATAGTCTGTGAAGAGACGGTGCACGGTTAAGCAGCACGTATTTGCCTCTGATGACGTAGTCTAGGGCATCCCAAACTGCGATTTCACCAAGTTCAATCATACGGGAAGCAGAACGAATGTTGTGCGCCAAATCACGCTCAATTAAATATCCAATAACGAACGGTTTGAATAGCTCAAGAGCCATCATTTTTGGTAGTCCACATTCGTCAATTGATAGTTCTGGTCCGGCAACGATAACTGAACGTCCAGAGTAGTCAACACGTTTACCAAGCAAGTTCTGACGGAATCGTCCTTGCTTACCTTTTAGCATGTCAGAAAGTGACTTCAAACGACGTCGTTGGCCAGTAGATGCAATTGCACGTCCTGAACGAGTTGAGTTGTTGTCAACAAGTGCATCAACAGCTTCTTGCAACATACGCTGTTCGTTTCTACGGATGACCTCAGGAGCATTCAGGTCCATAAGCTTCTTCAAACGGTTGTTACGGTTAATAACGCGGCGATATAGGTCGTTTAAGTCGCTAGTTGCAAAACGGCCACCAGTAAGCTGAACCATCGGACGTAGGTCCGGAGGAATAACCGGTAGAGTGTTTAGGCACATGCTAGTTGGTTTGATGCCAGCACGTTGCATGCTCTCAAGCAAACGAAGTCGCTTCATCAATTTCTTGCGTCTTTGACCTTTAGCTTCTTCTACTTCTGTCTGTAATCTTTCAATCAATTCATCCAAATCAACACCAGCGAGTAATTCACGAAGTGCTGAGCCACCCATACCAACATTAACTATGTCTTCCATTTCATCGGGCAAGTTTCTATAGTCGGTTTCTGATAGTAGAGCACGTGCCTCAAGACTTACTAGTTGTTCTTTGTAGATAGCAAAATCAGCTTCTACTTCTTCGATTTCTTTGGTCTGCATCTCTGCTAAAGCTTTGATGTTTGCACCTTCGATAAGAGCTTCTGCTTCATAACGAGTTTTGATAGCTTCTTTTGCTGCTGCAAATTCTGCTTCTTTGTCTGCAAGTAATTTTGCTTTTGCTGGCTGGTCAACACTAATCACTACGTAACTTGCAAAGTATGCAATACGCTCAAGGTTCTTGACGGTCATACCAAGCAATAGTCCAATTGCAGATGGAGTTCCACGAAGGAACCAAATGTGCGCAACAGGAGCAGCGAGGCTTATGTGACCCATACGTTCACGCCTTACTATGCTACGAGTTACAATCTCACCTTTTTTGTCGACTGCTGCTTCTCGGCTTCTGACACCTTTGAATTTTGCATCGTGCGGGTTAATGTCCTTAACAGGTCCAAAAATCTTTTCACAGAACAATCCGTCTCGTTCAGGTTTCTGAGTACGGTAGTTAATTGTTTCTGGCTTCGTAACCTCACCGTGACTCCAGTCAAGAATATCTTCTGAACTGGCGACGGCCAAACGAACTGCGTCAAAATCTTCAATGTTTACGCTAGATGTATATCGTCTCATTAGTTTATCTCCTTCTCATCTTCACTATCGACAGCATACTCATGTTCAAGCGCATCTTCGTTTTCTACTACTACATCTTCTTCAATCTCTACACCTTCTGCATCTAATACGACAAAATCGCCGTCTTCAGCTGCATCTTCAGTAACATCGACATCTGATATTGAGCTTTGAGGAACTTCGATGACTGCAGGATGAAGTGCTTCGTCCTTAACGTTGTTTGCAAGCACTTCTTCTGCGTCTAGAATCTCAATTCTGTCAGCGTCTTTAGAAATCAAGTCGACTTTAAGTCCAAGACCTTGAAGTTCTTTGACAAGAACGTTGAAGCTTTCTGGAACTTTTGGTCCAACAATTGGCATGTCTTTGATGATAGATTCGTATGCCTTTGAGCGTCCGTAAACATCGTCAGACTTGATAGTAAGCATTTCTTGTAGTGTATGAGCGGCACCATAAGCTTCCAAAGCCCAAACTTCCATTTCTCCGAATCTCTGACCACCGTTTTGGGCTTTACCACCAAGAGGCTGCTGAGTAACCATAGTGTATGGTCCAGTGCTTCTTGCGTGAATCTTATCGACAATCATATGGTTTAGCTTAATCATGTACATAGAACCGACTGTAGTTTTTTCTTCAAATGGCTCGCCAGTTCTACCATCAAATAGTTGCTGTTTACCATCTTCTGGTAGTCCAGCCTCTTTCAATAATTCACGAATTTTTGGTGTATCTACACCGTCAAATGATGGTGAAGCGACCTTGAATCCAAGTGCTTTTGCAGCCATACCTAGGTGAGTTTCAAACAACTGACCGATGTTCATACGACTCGGGACACCAAGTGGGTTCAATACGATATCAACAGGTTCGCCGTTTGCTGTAAATGGCATGTCTTCAACTGGCAATACTCGGGCAATAACACCCTTGTTTCCGTGACGACCACCTAATTTATCTCCAACAGCAATTTTGCGCATTTGTGCGACGAACACTTGAATCTGCATGATGACACCAGCCTTCAACTCGTTACCATTGGCACGAGAGAACACCTTAACACCAACAACTTTTCCGTGCTTACCGTTGCTCATTCTCTGAGAAGTATCACGAACTTCTTTAGCTTTTTCACCAAAGATTGCGCGTAGTAGACGTTCTTCGCTGCTTAGTTCTTGTTCACCCTTTGGCGTGATTTTACCTACCAATATATCGCCAGGATGTACTTCTGCACCGATACGTACAATTCCGTCTTCGTCTAGGTGACGCAATGCGTCTTCTGAAACGTTAGGAATATCGCGGGTAACAATTTCAGGGCCTAGTTTTGTTTCACGAACTTCTGTCATGTAATCAACAATGTGCACAGATGTAAGAGTGTCGTCCTGTACTAAATCGCGTGAAATAACGATAGCGTCTTCGAAGTTGTAACCCTGCCATGGCATGAATGCTACGGTCAAGTTTTTACCTAAAGCTAGTTCTCCGTTATCAATTGACATACCTTCAATTAGGATGTCGCCCATCTTGACTTTGTCACCACGGTCGACCATAACTTTTTGGTTAATCGATGTACCTTCGTTTGAACGTAGGAAGTGAACTGGTACATATGTTGCTTTGCGTTTTGCATAGGCAACGACAACTTTGTTTGCGTTTGCCTCTAATACTTCACCATCTTCTTCTGCAGCAATAACCTGACCTGAGTTCAATGCAACTTCGCCCTCTAGACCAGTTCCAACGATTGGAGATTCTGGTTTGATAAGCGGAACTGCCTGACGTTGCTGGTTACTACCCATCAGTGAGCGGTACACATAGTTCTTTTCAATAAACGGAATTAGACCAGCGCTTGAACCGATAATTTGGCGGTCTGCAGCATCTATGTATGTAACTTCGTTTGCGTCAACAACTGTTGCTTTCAGACGGCTACGCACACTAACGCGTGCATCAACGAAATGTCCGTCAGCGGTTAATTCTTCGCCAGAACTTGCAATAACTGCTTGTTCTTCGTCAGCTGCGTCCAAAAATACTACTTCGCTGGTCACAACAGCTTTAACAGGCCACGAAGCTTGTTTTTTGACTGTTGCTAATTTCTTAGCTTGGTCAGCAGTAATTTTGTCTCCTGCCTTGACTATAACTTTTCCGCTTTCGTCCTCTAGATTTGTAGATGCGATATGACCAGCTGCGTCTTTAGCTACTACAGCGTTTGTAACTTTTCGGTATGGAGTTTCCATGAATCCGTAGTCGTTAATACGAGCATACATAGCCATGTTAAGTACTAGACCAATGTTGGCACCTTCCGGGGTTTCAACAGGACAGATACGACCGTAGTGAGTCGCATGTGCATCACGCACTTCAAATCCAGCACGTTCGCGGGACAAGCCACCAGGTCCCATAGAACTTAGGCGGCGTTTGTGAGCAAGCTCAGATAATGGATTAATCTGGTCCATGAACTGTGAAAGCTGAGAGCTTGCAAAGAATTCACGAACTGCAGC
Organism: Candidatus Saccharimonadota bacterium; assembly: GCA_043727115.1. GTDB lineage: Bacteria > Patescibacteriota > Saccharimonadia > Saccharimonadales > SZUA-47 > JAYSZA01. Next base: position 8,032 of record JAYSZA010000052.1, on the reverse strand, counting down.
AACAATAGGACGAGCGTTGATTAGCTGTCCAGGAGTTACGGTTTCAATTTCGGACATAGACATGCGGTCTTTTGCGTTTCGCTCCATTCGGAGTAGTCCGATACGGAATTGGCGCTGTACAAGTTCACCAACCAATTTGATTCGGCGGTTAGCAAGACTATCGATGTCATCAGGTTCGTCCTGAGTAACGTTTAGGCGAATAAGTTCTGCAACAATTGCAGTCAAATCTTCTAGACGCATCATGCGGTTTTCTGCAGTATTTGGAACGTCTAGGTTCAAGCGTTTGTTGATTTTGTACCGTCCGACACGGCTAAAATCAAATCGCTTGTAGTTGAAGAACATGTTTTCAATTAATGAACGAGCGTTGTCGACAGTAGCGAGGTCACCCGGACGCAAACGACGATAGACTTCAATCAATGATTCGTTGACGCCCTTGGCTGGGTCTTTGTCTAGAGTTGCAGTTAAGTAGCTGTTCTTGCCCTGGTCGACATGTTTGAATGCTTCACGCATTTGAGTTTCTGTCATTCCTAGTGCACGTAGGAGTGTAGTAACAGGAATTTTGCGTTTGCGGTCGATTTTGACAAACAAAGCACCAGATGCAGCGGTTTCAAACTCTAACCATGCACCACGTCCTGGGATTACCTTTGCGCCGTAGAAATTTGTACCACCAGATTGGTCGGCAGTGAAAAACACACCAGCACTTCGGATCAACTGGCTAACAACAACGCGTTCTGCGCCGTTGATAACAAAAGTTCCGCGAGTAGTCATCCATGGGTAGTCACCAAGGTAGATTTCTGATTCTTTTACTTCACCGGTAATTTTGTTTGTTAGTTCCGCAACTGCCTTAAGCGGTGCTTCAAAACTAATGTTGTTTTCACGGGCTTCTTGTTCGGTCGTCTTTGGCTCTTCAAAATGATAATCTTTGAACCGAATACTTAGCTTTGTGCCAGTATAGTCATCAATTGGGCTGATTTCGCTTAGGATTTCGCCCAAACCTTCTTCTACAAACCATTGGAATGAACGGTTTTGGTGATCTACTAGGTTGGGTAGATTGATAATTTCTTTCTTTTTGTTAAAGAACTTGCGTGCTGCTGCACCTTTGAGTGCAGGACTGTCAGTGGTTTTAGCCATCTAGACTCCTAAAAAACAACCAGGAACTTGTGCACAGTTTCAATGGTTGTTTTGTTTTAGTTAATAATGAGAGTGTTTGCCGGAAGAACACTTGCCACCTCGTCGAATTCCGCGGGCTCTCAAGGAGAACTTCGCAACGTGTGAACATACTACTTCTTAATATAGTAGTTTGGAGCATGCGAGTGCAATTGTCAAGACAATTAGAGCACATTAGCATTTAGCTATTTACAATTAGCAATAAATTAACAATTTTCCATGAGCCATGCAGCTACATTGCCAATCGCCCATAGCTAATGTGTCGCTAATTGGGTCATAGCTAATCGCTAATCAAGCGCTAGCGTATTACCTTGTCGGCGATGCCGTAGGCTACAGCTTCTTCTGCAGTCATCCAGTAGTCACGGTCAACGTCCTTTTCAACCCTTGACAGCTTCTGACCAGTGTTTTTTGCTAAAATTTCGTTCAAAAGTTCACGTACCTTTAGTGATTCTTTTAAGTCAATTTCCATATCAGATACTTTGCCGCGAGTGCCGCTTGACGGCTGGTGAATCATAACTTTTGCATGAGGCAACAAAAATCTTTTGCCTTTTGTGCCAGAACTTAGCAGAAACGCACCCATGCTAGCTTGTAATCCAATACCTACGGTTGATACATCGTTTTTGATGTGTTTAATTGTATCGTAGATTGCCATTCCGTCGTAGACACTACCGCCCGGGCTGTTAATATAGATTTGGATATCTTTTTTCGGGTCTTCGTTCTGCAAAAATAATAATTGTGCAACAATCAGGTTTGCTGTGTGAGAATTTACATCTGTACCTAAGAAAATAATTCTTTCTTTAAGCAATCGGCTATAAATATCATAAGCGCGCTCAACTCGTCCGTCGCTTTCGATAACCGTTGGGATTAATATTGAATTTTGCATAATTAGTATTTTTCTCCTTACCAAATCCAGTTAGTAAAACTATCTACTGCAAAGCCTAGCATCTTGAGATATGTTTTGATTATTGTCATACTTAAATTATATACAGTGAATTAGCACTCGTCAAGTTAGAGTGCCAAAACTGTGTTGTGAACCTCTGCGAGACCAGATCTAATTTGATCAGCATTCATACCGATATAATTCCAAGAACCGCCCAGAACTATATCTTGCATACTGCAGCCCAAATCAATTGCAGTATGTTGAGCCATACGTTTAGTCACTGGGTCAATTCTTGCTATGCACTGGGTGTCGCCGTGAAGTGCATATCCGCTTGAAATCATTGAACCCTGCGATTGATCATCCGTGGTTATGAAATTCTCCATGCCCAGCTCAATTAGGTCTGATAGTGTTATTTCTAACATTTGAGCACTAATTTTCAAGATGGTGTGAAATTCAGAGTTTGTTCGCGCAATAATCTGTGTTTTGGTTTCAATCATAACAAGTTTAGGCTTGAGTAATAATTTCTGGCTTTTTGTCGAACATTGTTCCAACTAAAAAGCCTAGTGCACCAAGTAGAGTCTTTTCCTCAATTCCACTTGCATGTTCAAGCAGTTCTTTTTGTGTATCTCGACATTCGCCTGCTGTTTGGAAATCTTGGGTTGTTACGTTCCAGATTTTACCGAAAGTTGCGACTATCATTATCTCAGCTTGAACATTCCCGATTTTGAACAAATCAACAAATTCTTTGATATCTTGTCGTTCTTGATAAACATCTTGGACTAACTTTGTATTGAATACATTGCTCATGAATTAGTTCTCCCTGGACTGAATATAGCATACTGAAAAAACACAAACAAAAGCTCTATACGGTTTTTAGATATTCGATGACTTTTTCAGAGCGTAGACGAGCATTAATTTCACGTCGTGAATCTGGTGCATCTAGTTGCGTCTGCATTTGTTTGTCAGGATACTGGCTCTTTAGCTGCAGCATTCTGGCTTCTAGCTCTTCAGGTGTTACATCAATTCCTTCTATATCAGCAATTTCACTCAATACTAGTCCGGCTTTTACACGGCGGATAGCTTCAGGTGTTACTTCTGTCTTCTTGTAGTCGGCTTCTGTGGTGTTCTGATTAGTCATGAATTCGTCAAACGTCATGCCCCGTTGTACGACATTCTGGCGTACTTCTTGCAGTATCAGTTCTTCTTGCTCTTCGATCAAACTATCAGGAATTTCAACTTTTGTCTTATCGGCAAGATCGTTGACAATAGCTGCTTCATAGTCACGTTCGATCTTGTGCTTCTGTTCATGCTCAAGCTGTTTTTTGACATCTGCAGTCAGCTCTTCGATTTTTTTGAATGGACCAACTGTTGCTGCAAATTTGTCATCAAGCTTAGGCAATACAACTTCCATCACCTTGTTCAGCTTCACGGTAAATGTCACCTTGGCGTTCTGTAAATCCTTAACACCGTAATCTTTCGGGAAAGTTACAGTAAATTCTTTGGATTCGCCTGGCTTCATACCCAGCACGTTGTCTTCAAATCCAGGAATAAATGTTCCTGAACCGATTGCAAGCGGATAATCCTTGCCGTCAGCGCCTTTGATAGCTTTGCCAGCTTTGTCTACGCCGCTGAAATCAATCCAAGCTTCATCTGTTGCTTTGACAGCACGTGATACTTCCTTTTTCTCTGCTGCACGTAGTTGTAGATTATTAATTACACTATCGATATCTTTTTTAGCTACTTTTAGCTCTTGCTTCACAACTGTGCGTTTCTTGTAATTAGGAAGTTTAACTGCTCCGACTACAGGAATTTCATAGCTAGCTTCTAAGCTTGTGAAAGGTACGAATTTGGTGATTTCAACCTTAGGGTTACCAACTGGTCTTAGTCTTTCTTCTTTGAGCGCAGCGATGTATAGAGTGTTTACGGCGTCATCTAAAAACTCAGACTGGAACAACTGCTGGTCGATGTTTTTCTCTATTAGCTCAATTGGGGCCATGCCATCGCGGAAGCCACTTAATTTGACTCTTGGCGCTAATTTCTTCAGCACACGGTGTTTAATTTTTGCTAGTTCTTCTGCCTCCGCAGAAACAACCACATTTGCTTGGGTTTCTTTGGGTCTTTCAACGTGTAATTTCATCCTATTAGAGTCCTTTGTACTTTAGTTGTGTTATTCAGTTAGCAATCTACGTGTTATTTATTGTAGAAGTTAGTGTTTCATGAACTCTAACAGGACACGTCCCTACTTTTCTATATATTAACAGATTACAGCCGACATCGACAAGAGAACAATCTAACTTCTAGAATCTTTGATTAGGCTAACTATGCGTTGCAAAGAATGCTTTTCTTCTTTTCCAGTTGATAGATTTTTGAGTATGTATTGTTCACTAGCCACTTCGTCTGCACCTACGAATAAACCATACTTAACACCAGTCTTCTGTGCATTCTTGAACTGTTTATCAAACTTTTTGCCAGAATAATCAACAGCAGCTCTGACGCCGTTTTCACGCAGCTCGGTTGCAATTTTCTGTGCAGCAGCTACGGATTCTTCTTCTCGGATTATGACTACTATGTCAGTCTTTGGCCTGAGAGTTGGGACTAAGCCGTGTGTTTCTAGAAAGTCCATGAACACCACGTCGCCAACTGCAAATCCAACTGTCGGAACAGGGTCGACTCCAAATTGAGCGACCAGTCCGTCGTAACGTCCGCCGCCCAGAATTGAACGGTTATTTTCTGGACTTGTGTCGAATGCTTCAAACACAATATCAGTGTAGTAGTCGAACCCACGCATAAGTGTGATGTCGAACTCAACATTCCTAATTCCCATATTTTGACAGTTTTGGAGTAAGGTATTAAGTTCTTGGACGCTTGGGCTAGATTGCAGCTCTGCCGGCAGCTCTTTGATAGTTTTTGCATTCAGCAGAGAAATTATTTTGTCCGTGATTGACTTATTTTTTGTAATCGTATCGACTGCTTTTTTGAACTCTGCTGATGTCATTTTGTTCATTCTGTCAGTCAGCCGTATCAGTTGCGTCGTTTGTTCATCGTTCATCTCACAGACAAATTCAAACATCGTGTTTACCAATATTCTGCTGTTGACTTTGATTACGTAGCTACTACGTTTGGCCTTGAATGCCTGGAACAAATCGTCCGCAATCTGCAACATTTCTAACTCAGCAGAGACAGAACTAACCCCAAACATATCTATATTCAGTTGCCAGAATTCACGCAGTCTTCCCTTTTGCATTCGTTCATAACGCCACAGATTAGGTATAGAGTACCAACGCAGTGGATATGCAAGTTCTTGCCGTCGTCCAGCCACCATACGGCTGACTGTCGGTGTCATTTCAGTGCGAATTGTAACGCTTCTATCGCCGCGGTCTTTGAATGTGTAGGTTTGCTCGTCAACTATTTCCTGGCTACCTTTCATCAAATACAGATCAGTTGGCTCTAGAATTGGTGCATCGTATTCCTCGTAACCATAGCTTTCAACGACCTGCTTCCAGGCGTCAAATAACCACTGTTGCCTACGCTTGTCTTCAGGGTAGAAATCTCTGGCTCCCTTATATGGGCTAGTTGGAACTTTCATTACTTACTCTATTCTAACAAAATCGAAAATTTTATGACGACATTCTTCAAGCTGCGGCTGCAAGCTCGTGCTCAATCAAAGCGTCAAGAGGGTTTGGGGCATCAAATACAGATGAGCCAAGTATAAATACATCCACAAAGTCTCTGGAATCCGCGATTGTTATCCAGCGCTCATGTGACCCACCCTCGCCAGGAACCAGAAGGCCGCCTGTCGCAAACACAAACATGTCTGGGTTTTCAGCTTTCACAACTTCAGCATCTACTGCAGCACAAATGACCGCTCTGTATCCCATTGCTGAGAGTATTGCTGTAGATTTTCTGGCAAGGTCTGTTGGGGTTGTATCTATATCTTCGTAATCTTGCTCTGTACTTCTTGAAGATGTCGTGAAACAAACCGGGACCACACCGTACTCACTTACCGTATCCAGGAACACCTGTTTGGCTTCCCTGTTTGAATGGTAGCTAACTGATAGATGTGTTGGTTTGAATAAATTGGGCAATCTAGGATTGTCTGGACGATGATTAAGATAGTGTTCTACTGCATCGCTGATTTTCTCTGGTTTATCTTGGTTTAGTCTTGGGTCAAGCAGAACTTGTTTTGCTTTGAATAGGTTTATTGCAACGACTGTTGCCTTTACAAAATCTAACTCTTCTCCGCTATCAGATATCCGGTAATGCAGGCTCAATCCTGGGTCAATCAGAAACCCTGCTAATTTCGACGTTACATCGGACGTCATTCTTCTGGCCTTTATCAGGTCGCCACGCTCTGGAGCCAGCATTATTTCTGCCATACTATCAACCTAACACGAAGCAGTGAGGATACAAATTGCTTGTGATTATAGTTTTGTGTAATGCTAATTTATATCAGTAATCGGTCTTTATTTTGCGACTGAAATACTCTATAATGCCGTGGAGTCACCCCCGAGTCTGTGAAGACTATAAACTATAAGTACTTAAAACAGTTATACGCGCGAGTGGTGCGTGCGTAATACGCACTAGATAAGAAATAGTAGACATGCTCTACCATTCCACACCGCAAAGATATCCTGTCCGTGAAGACATTAAACTAAAGTTAAAAATTTATATCACACGCGCGAGTGGTGGAATGGTAGACATTTAACATGTAGTAAAGTTTTTGGATGCGGATGTGGTGGAATGGTAGACACGCTAGTCTTAGGAACTAGTGAGGAAACTCGTGAAGGTTCAAGTCCTTTCATCCGCACCAAAACTTTTACTCCATGTCGCTAGTTCCCGGTAGTAGGCTTGAGCCACTACGGGACAAGCTTTAGTTGGACACGGTGAAAATATTTAGTGGTACAATATACTACATGAGCAAATCTGACAGTGATTACATTGACGTTCTTCTTGAAGAAATCAGAGACCAAAACAAGGCTGTCTTAGAGGTAGTAGGAGATATGCAAACTGAGGTTGCTAGAATAAAGAGTATTGAGGACAATGTCGAAGAACTTAAGAGCGATATGAAAGTTGTGAAAGCTGCCGTAACTGATGTTAGCAAGCAAGAAAATGAGCAAAATCATAGAATTACTCGACTTGAATTGGCATAGTAGCTGAACAAAATAGATTTTGAATTATCATTACTCAAGGCATCGGTTTGCGGTGTCTTTTTCAATTGTATGTTTTACTCCCTATTAATTTAGTTCAGGTCCTGTTTGCCCTTATGAAATTTTCTAAATATGTCTGCACGGGTGTACTATGAGTTTATGAGAACAGTTGAACTACCTGGCGGAACTACTCCGTTAGATGAAAAGATGTGGGCGGGATCATTAACGCCCTTGATGACTGAAACTGATTTGATGCTTCCAACATTTCCGAGATCAGATGTTGATGTCTTGCTAGCAATTGGCAGGCCTAGACTAGCAGCCTTACTTATAGAGCATGGTCTAGTGTCGGATGATCCTAGCATTGTTGAACCTGGTACTTTTAGCTTTCGTAAATTAAGTTAATTTTTTCACATTTCGGGTTTCTGAACCCAATAAAAGTTTGGCGTGCGTTCTTTATGGGGCACCAGATGAAAAAGAACTGCTTAGACGCAGTTCTTTTTCATTTGTGTCGCTACTCCCGACAGTTAGCTTGAAATAACTGTTTATTTCGCGTAGCTAAGCGAACAGGATCTCGTCAAGCTGTGGAAGTGCAAGGGAAAGATAGCCTTCAGGGCTAATTTCTGCCATTCGCTGCAATCCTAGTCGTGAAAGTGTAAGCCACGGGCTATCAATTACATCTAGTTCGGCCTTTTTGGGGTCTTGAGCAAACATTTCCTCTACTTCGAGGACAGTCTTAGTTCCATCAAGGTCAATCGCACCTACATTACTGAGATCACGAACTACAGCTGGTTTACCTTCTTCAACCTCTTCAGGGTTTACGAATTTAGCACGTCTAACC
>JAYSZA010000051.1:0-19911 GCA_043727115.1 Candidatus Saccharimonadota bacterium | reverse complement strand
CCATAAAACAAGAAAACCGATGGAATCATAAGAAAACACATTGAGTCATTTCCGAGGATCAGTCAAAAGTACTTAATATAAGTAACTACTTTTGACCGCTTGCGTCCCGCAGGAACAATGTGTTTTCTTATGAAGCCAATAGCAGTTCTTCTTGCCCGGCTGGCAGTTTTGGTTTCCGTTTTGCTGCCAAAATGGAAAGGATAGAGGTCCCGCCCCGCGGACCATAATGCAACTAAAAAAGATTCTTATTATCCTTGGGAATATAAAAACACCCTGGTTTTACGCAGGGTGTTTTTCGCTTTCGCTGCTAATCGTTACCGATTACTGGCGTTCGCGGGCTTGGCTAACGTGAATTGTTCGTCCACCAAGTTCTTTGCCGTCAAGTCCAGCTTCTGCAGCTTTTCCTTCTTCGTCGCTTTCGAATTCGACAAATGCGAATCCACGACTACGGCCAGTTTCACGGTCAGTGATGACTTTTGCACTCGCAACTGTTCCGAAATCTGCAAAAGCAGTTTGTAATTCGTCGTCAGTTGTTGAGAATGGTAGGCCACCTACAAATAATTTGTACATGTGTTACTTATTTCCTCTGTTATTTCTTTGGCAATTCGACCATCTTGTGCGAGAGGATATGTAACATTGAAATTCATTCTAATTTACTCTTCACTCACTTAGACGCTTGCACGTATCATTAAACCACAAAAACAACGTTTTACCTAATCAGTTAAATGCATTAGCTTCTGAAAAATACTGAGTAGTTAGCACAATAGTATTGACAAAAAACAAAGCATAAGCTATAATAGTGCTTAGTTGATAAGAAAACAAAAAAATCAACAAAACAAAAACTTGATCGGCACCGAGCACGTTTTATAAAAAAGTTTTAATAAAATAAAACAAAAATAGAACTGCTCGCAACCCATCAAATATCTAAATACTGCAGTATTTAGATAAAAACAAAAATTTAAGAAAGGCAGTACAAAAATAGTGAGTTACGAACAGCTAGAAACTCAAAGTAAAATGGTTAAATTATTTGATCGTTTGTTTGAAATCTAAGAAAAGTTAATTAAATTAAATCTGCAGATAAATAACAAAACTTCTTCGACGGACAGGAATCACTTGGAACAAAGTGGATCAGTCACCGTCGAAGAAGTTTTTGTTTTGGGATGAGCGTAAACAGCTATATAGTTGAATCATATGAGTTTTTCTAAAAAACACTTTTCAAATATTCTATTGTTCTTGAGCAGGGTGTTATTATTTTTTGCATTTTTTGCCGCCGCGTTCGTTGTCATTAGATTTTTGTTTGTCGGACTATATGAAGATGATAGAAATTCAGCCCTTGCACTTATCCTACTGTGGGCATTTTTGGCATATATATTTCTGCCGCAAGTTCATCGTCGACTTTCCAGTCTGTATCTGCCAGATTATTTCATTGGTCGTGTGCGTACTACCGATGGGCTTCTGGGCGATCCAGTAAACGTTGCAGCTATAGGCACAAAGAAAAATCTAATTATGGCGATGACAAACGCTGGCTGGTGTATAGCAGAGGAGCTAAACTGGAAAACTACTATTAAAATGACTAAATCATCAATACTGAAAAAAAGCTATAAGACAGCTCCAGTGAGTTCGCTATTTTTGTTTGGAAAACGCCAAGACATTACATTCCAGATTGAAGTAGCAGGGAACCCTCATGCCAGGCATCACGTTAGGTTCTGGAAAACGCCAAAAAATTGGTGGCTTCCAGGTGGTCATGATACAGATTGGCTAGGTGCAGCAACCTACGATAGACGTGTAGGACTTTCATTCTTCACTGGCCAGTTTACTCACAAAATTGAAGAGAATGTAGATATAGAACGAGACTTTGTGGTCGAATCCGTGCTCAAAGCCAACAGCAAAGCATCATCGGAGAGGGTAGAGCATTTCATGACTGCTTTCCGAAGTCGCAGTGCAGGCGGTGACCGCATATCAACCGACGGTGCGCTGTTGTTCCTATTGTTAGGATAGTTCCTTGTTAATTAGTGGCTAAAGCTACAATTAGCCCAAGCAACAAAGCCGCAAATACGAAAATTAATGCGAAGAATATGAGTCCAATATAGTTCAGGATATGTGTTTTAGGCGTTGCTTTGCCTAGTTTGCTATAGGCAGTTAATTGCTGTACGCTCATTGCCATTCCAGAAGCCGTTATGGCTGAACCAATGAACGGGATCAAAGCACCAACTGTTGAAATACCCATAGCCTCCATCAGATGGTTCCTATACAAATTCTTGGAACTTTGAATCGCATTAGCAGCTGATATATCTTTGTTTGCCATGATTATATAAGGCATAGATTGGTATCTCAGCTGTGCACGGACACCGGGAACAATGAACAGAAGATAGCCTCCAATTGTTCTGAGAGCAACGCTGAAATGTGCAGAAAATAGTACACCAAAACGACTTCCCATTTCAGAAAAAGCTTCTCCGGCAGTTATTTTTCTACGCTCAATTGCCGCAACAGCTCCGGCTGCAACGAAGCCATTATATGCAGCTGAAATAAGAACAGAGACAGCAATAACGACAAACAAAACGCCGATGACTAAGGCGGTTATTCCCCCTACCAAAGCCCAGTTGACTGAATCGGCTGCAGCTGTGTTTGTGACACTTGACGCTCCAGAGTTCGGAGATCCTTTCACACTATTATCTGGAATGTAACTTGCGATATTTGCAAGAAATCCTAGAAAACTAAATACCAAAATTGCTATAAATACACCCTTTGCATAGTCAATTAGTAATCCAAATCCCTTGAACGAAAGAGTAAACGGGTTCGAGTCATACACAGGGACTTCGATTTCTTTACTACTCATTACTCGTGTCTCCTTATATTTCTTCTAATTCTACAGCCAATTCGGGAAAAGATGTAATTTGCATGAAAAAACCGCCCTATAAGGACGGTCTTATCATAGTAGCGGGAGTGAGATTTGCCCACATTCTGCGTGCCAGAACTTTCAAGCTTACGAACTAGTCGCAATGCTGAAAGGTTCTCCCGGCGAAATGCACTTATGGCATTTCTCACTCGCGACTTTTCGGTGTTCAAAAGCTGATACAAATACCAAATTTAAAACCCCGCATTGAGTGGGGCGTTAAATTTGGTAGCGGGAGTGAGATTTGAACTCGCGACCTCAGGCTTATGAGTCCTGCGCTCTAACCAACTGAGCTATCCCGCCGCGTCGTTAGCATGTGATGGTTGTCTAGCCACACTGCCGGCAAAACAAGTTTCCCGAGCAGTGCTGGCTACCCAACCAAGCTGCTTCCTCTCGTTTTTGCGAATCCTCTAGCAAAAACGGAATGCTACAAATACAGAAAGCAGTAAACACTAACAGGGGTAAAGTGTATCAGAAGTTAGAGTGTAAAGCCAGAGGCATGTATCTATATTTTCAAGCTTTCTTTTTGAAACGATTTTATTTTGTTCAAGGCTTCCTTCTCGGCAAGGATATTTGATGTCGGTAGAAATAGCACGTCCGGGATTTCGTTTAGGCCAAACCATTTCTGTTCTAAGCATTTTTCAGGCTCAGTAATTACTGCGTTTTGGTTCTGCGATGTTGCGCAAAACCATAGAGTAATGTAGTGCAGACCGTCTTCCAGGAATACATCATTCATATAGCCAATATAAGTAATGTTATTTATCTCTAAATCGGTCTCTTCTTTGACTTCACGAGCAATTCCTTGTTCTGGTGACTCACCAAAATCGAGCTTTCCACCGGGCGGAGCCCAAGTATTTGCACCGTGAGCACCCTGTCTTTTCTGGAATATGAACTTGCCTTGATTGCACACAAATGCAGCCATCCCAACACCTACTTGATGTGGCTTGTGCGCAGAACTGCTAGTCTTTGTCATTGCTTGTAGGCCGTTTTTTATTATGATGTTTGTACTTTCTTTCAACGGCCATCCCAACTATTACTTCTCTTAGGTCCATTGCTACATCCTGGTCATGGGCGAAGGTATCTCGCATTGCTTTATTTCGTGAGGTGACCGAATGTTCAAACGCTACCGGGTCGTCAAAACCTTCATTAACTGCTTTATTGTCGGTGAAATGGTGAGTCACGGCGGGCAGAGATTTATCAAGAGTTTTTATAAATCGCGCTTCTGCATCATTTAAAGATTCGTATGCTTCAATTGTTTCGTGAATCCAGGGAAAAGTTTTGCCAAATTTCTGTTTGATTTTTTCAAGCGCTGCAGCTTCTGCTTTTTCTTTGGCCTCGACGTCTATCGTATGGAAATTTATCGTGTTAACGTCACCGGCGTATACCTCTACCAAATCATGAACTAGCGCGTATTGAGCAACTTTGCCCAAATCATAGTCAGGGTGAAATTTGGCCGCTACAGCGCAGGCAATGACTGCCAACATTACAGTATGGTCAGAGTCAGATTCTCTATCGTGTCGGGTATTTAGATATGTTGCACGGTAGACTGTCGCAAATTCCAGCAGAAAACCACCAAGCTCTAGGGTTTTTTCTACCACTTCATTAGATACTTTTTCGGTCTTCACGTTAATATAATATTACATGAAAGAAAAGCAGACGTATATTGTGGCGGTTTCGGGCGGAGTTGATTCAGTTGTTCTGTTGCACAAACTGCTTGCTAAACTTTCAGTTTCCGAACCTTCAATCCCCAATCCCCAATCCCCAATCTACGTAGTTGCGCATTTTGACCACGGCATAAGGCCTGATTCATCTTCTGACGCCGAATTCGTACGAGCACTTTCAGGTAAAAATGGACTAACTTTTGAACTAGGGGAAGGGAATCTAGGCCCATACACCAGCGAGGCCACAGCCAGAGACGAGCGCTACAGATTTTTACGTGAGACTAAGGAAAAATATCAAGCGGACAAAATTATTACAGCTCATCATCAAGACGATGTAATTGAATCCATGGTCATTAATATGATTCGTGGGACAGGAGCAAGAGGTCTAAACCCAATGAGTGGCAGTTCAGATGTTCTGCGTCCGCTAATACACAAAACCAAGCAAGAATTATTGGAATATGCAGGAGAACACGACTTGGTTTGGCAAGAAGACAGCACAAACGCTGACGAGAAATATTTACGCAACTATGTGCGAGTTAGACTGATGCCAAAGCTCGAGCCAGCTAGAGAAGACCTATTGAAAATTCAAAAACTAGTAGACAGTACTTACCATGATGTTGATATGCGTATCACGAGTCTGCTACCAGCCCGGAACGTACTATCTCGAACCTGGTTTGTAGGGCTCCCGTACGTTGTGCAAAAAGAATTAATCCGCGCATGGTTAATACGTTGCGGGGTTGGTGAATTAGACAAAGCAACAATTGAGCGGATTGTGATTGGATGCAAAACTTTGACCTTGAATAAGCAAATCGATATCGATGGCAAGCTATGGCTGAAAAGTGAAAAGCAAAATATTCTAATTACTTCCAAATAACACTGCTTGCTCATGTATAATTTCTAACATATGGATCCCGTAGGAGTTTACAAGAACAATTATCGGGTTAAATCTATAAATCAAAATAACACGCCAAAGGAACTCTGACGGGATGGATAAAAAACAACGAGGAAAGTTGCCGGTTGGCAATAATAAGCGTAACTACAAGACTGTTATTTTTGTTATTTTATTGATGTTTTTTGGGTTTGTTGCTATTTCAAGCTACACAACGCCTACTGATAAATTAGAATCAGTAGCACTTTCTGAAATTATACGACGCGCAAATGAGGGTGAAATAAAGGAAATTGAACTTATAGGCGATGAGCTCAAAGTAACAGAAAAAGGCTCTGATAAAGCAACCATAGAATCACTCAAAGAAGATAGCTCCACTCTTTACGAACAAGGTTTAGAGCGAAATGAAAAGAACCAGGAACTGAAGGTCACAGTTTCTAAGCCAGATACTTCGGGTCAGATTTGGCAAGATTTGGCTGTGGGGCTACTCCCAGTAGTTATTATTGGTGGATTACTATTTTGGATGCTCAGAAGTGCTCAAGGTCAGGGCAACCAAGCAATGAGTTTTGGTCGAAGCAAAGCGAGATTATACGGCAACGAAAAAGACAAAGTCACATTCAAAGATGTTGCCGGGAACAATGAAGCCAAAGAAGATTTGGCCGAAATCGTACAGTTCCTAAAATTCCCAAAGAAGTTTGAAAATGTTGGTGCACGAATTCCAAAAGGAATGTTGTTAGTGGGCCCTCCAGGTACCGGTAAAACAATGTTGGCTCGTGCCGTTGCGGGTGAGGCGAATGTGCCATTCTTCAGTATCTCTGGTTCAGAATTTGTTGAAATGTTCGTCGGTGTTGGAGCTAGCCGTGTGAGAGATTTGTTCTCGAAAGCCAAAAAGAACGCACCTTGTATTATATTTGTCGACGAAATCGACGCAGTTGGACGTCGCCGTGGTTCCGGAATGGGTGGTGGACATGACGAGCGTGAACAGACACTGAACCAGATATTGGTAGAAATGGATGGATTTGAACAAGGTGTGAACGTTATAGTACTTGCCGCAACAAACCGCTCAGATGTATTAGACCCAGCGCTTTTGCGACCAGGACGATTCGATCGACGCGTTAACATAGGACTACCTGACCGTAAGGACCGTGAAGCAATTTTGAAAGTTCACTTTGCAAAGAAACCGCTTGAGAAGTCAGTAGACCTCGATTCACTTGCAGCTAAATCAGTTGGTAGTTCTGGTGCCGACTTGGCCAACATTGCTAACGAATCAGCTATCGTTGCCGCAAAACACAACCGCAAAACTATAACCAGTGAAGACGTAACATCTGCCTTTGAAAAAGTCGCAATTGGCCCAGAGCGTAAGGGCAAAATTATGACTGACAAGGACAAAGAAATGACAGCTTATCACGAAGCTGGACATGCGATTGTCGGACACGTGCTACCAGATAGTGATGATGTCCATAAAGTTACTATCATTCCGCGCGGTGGAACAGGTGGTGTAACGTGGTTCATCCCACCCGAGGACAAAAGCTATCACAGTATTGTCGAGTACAAAGATATCTTGGCTAGAATGCTGGGTGGACGAATTGCAGAAGAAGTTGTATACGGTCCTGACCGGGTAACGACGGGTGCTGGAAATGATTTACAGAAGGCAGCAGAACTTGCGCGTGAAATGGTGATAAATCAGGGAATGGGCAAGAAACTGCGCAACCAGGTATTCCATATTGAAGATGGAATGATGATGGATAGATTAGTTCATGAACGCCAATATTCTGATGAAACAGCTAAAGTCATAGATGATGAGGTAGAGGCACTAATTTCTGAGTCAGCCGCACGTGCCCGCGAAGTCATCAAGGCAAACCGCGCAAAATTAGACCAGCTCAAAGACGCACTGATTGAAAAAGAAACAATCGAAGACAAAGAAGTAAAGCGTATCTTAGAAGGCACCTCCATGCCTAAGTCAGCCGCACTATACTAAATTTCACAGTTCTATTTGCCAGGGCAAAAGCTTATACTGGTGAGAGTAGATGAAGCGATTTTTAAAGAATAGTTCCAAGCGAATTTCGCTCCCAGGAGCTGCCACATTACTTGTTTCGACAATGCTAATTTCTCAGGTGTTGGGTTTTTTGCGTACCATGATGGTCAATGGTAACTTCCCTATCGTCGGTGCAGAGAGTACTGACTCATATTTCGCAGCATTCAAAATACCAGATTTGTTTTTCTATGTCATCGCAGCAGGCGTTCTGGGCGTCGTACTTATCCCAGTATTGTCAGAACACATGACCAAAAATGACAGAAGAGGTGTATGGGCTCTATCTAATAGTTTGATGAATTTGATGGCAATAATTATGTTTGTCATCGGAGTTATCATATTTATTTTTGCCAAACAATTAATGCATGTTGTCGCTCCAAATTTAAGCCCAGAACAGCTACATAACGCCACTACAATCATGCGGTTCATAGCGTTTAATCCGTTATTTTTTACTCTTGCCGGTATCCTAACTAGCACGCAACAAGTCTTTGGTAGGTTTTTCTTTTTTGCGATTTCTCCTATTGTCTACAACTTGAGTATTATTGCTAGTATTTTTGTCTTCAAAGATAGTCTGGGGCTTATTGGTCTCGGCGCAGGAGCGTTGATTGGCGCCGTATTACAGTTTGGCGTAGCCGCATTGGGTGTAATGGGGCTTAATTTCCATTGGCGACCAAAGATAGACTTCAAAAGTACAGATTTTTGGCGGATAATACGGCAACTTCCCGCAAGATCTGTCGACCAAGGTATAGATTCAATCAACTCAATTGTAGAGACTAACAGAGCTCGTTCACTTGGTGAGGGCTATGTTTCAGCCTATGAAAACGCTTTCACGCTTCATACAGCCCCTGTACTATTAATCGGCTCATCGATATCTACGGCCGCATTTCCGCGTCTAGCTGAGAGAGTTTCACAGGGAAGACCAGATTTGTTTAGAAAAGATTTCAAAGACGTTCTAAGGGTTTTGATGTGGCTGGCGCTTCCTGTCATAGTCCTCACCTACTTTACGCGCGGTTATTTGGCCCGGCTTATATTCAAAAGAGGCTCACCAGAAATCGCACTTATACTCGGGTTTTTGGCAATTGCGATATTTTTCAGAATAATTTACACATTATTTTCTCGCTATTTCTACGCGCACAAAGACACAGTTACTCCGTTAATCGTGTCTGTTTTTGCAATCGGCCTAAACATAATATTGGTATTTGCTCTTGCTCGTAACGATACATATGGACTCGCTGGTCTGGCACTGGCTCAGTCAATTGTGTCCGCGTCGGAAGTGTTCATTATCGGTCTGGTAATAGTTTCGAGAGACAGAAAGATGTTCGACAAGGCATTCTGGCAAATGACAATGAAGCTGGTATCCGTCACAGGATTTACTATAGTGGCGTCTTTTATCATGATTTCACTTCTTCCACTCAACCTAGGAGACACAGGCTTCTTCATTCTCGGGACTAAATTAGGAGCAATTACGTTAGTTACGTTTGGTACACATGTAGTTGTTTCTGCTTTGTACGGGTTTGATGAAGGAAAAAAGATCTTAAGAAAAATCCGCGACTTCGTCTACCGCCCAATAAAAGTCTAATAATCACCCCTGTTAATAATACTGTTTTAATGATATAATTTGACCAATGAGTCCCGTTAGAAATTTAAAAACGGGCATTTACAGTAATATTTTAAGCTTATTGCCGCATAAAAAGGATTTCTAACGGGATGAGTCAAGAAACTAAAGACAAAGATTTGCAAAATTCGATTAGGAATTTTTGTATAATCGCCCACATAGACCACGGTAAATCAACTTTGGCAGATAGGTTATTAGAAATTACAGGTACCGTTCAGAAGCGTGATATGAAAGCCCAATTGCTTGATCGCATGGATTTAGAGCGCGAAAAGGGAATTACAATCAAACTGGCACCAGTAAGGATGTTCTATACTCCTAAATTCGAAAATACAAATCCCAAGCATCAAACAAATTCTAAATCAGAAACTCAAAACGACACGAGCTCTTTCGGATCTCGTGCTTCGGATTTCGTGCTTTCAAATTCAACTGAGTATCAGTTGAATTTGATTGATACTCCAGGACACGTAGACTTCAGCTACGAAGTCTCCAGAAGCTTAGAGGCCTGTGAGGGTGCGATTCTGGTAGTCGATGCTAGTCAGGGAATCCAGGCCCAAACACTAGCCAATGTCTATCTAGCTATGGCTGCTGATCTAACCATTATTCCGGTACTGAACAAAATCGATTTGCCTGCAGCCGATGTCGAGCGAGTTAGTGCAGAGGTAATTTCACTGCTTGGCTGCAGAAAAGAGGATATATTACTCATCAGTGCTAAAACTGGTGTGGGCGTTGAAGCAGTTCTAGATACTGTGATTGAGAAAGTTCCTCAGCCGAAGGGTGACACAGAAAAACCTACCCGGGCTCTGATATTCGATAGTTATTACGACGATTACCGCGGAGTTATTTTGTATGTTCGCGTCATCGATGGCCATGTTCAAAAAAGTGCCGGCATCCATATGATTAGCGCGGGTAGTAATGGTATTGCGCTTGAAGTTGGAGCCTTACGCCCCGACATGAAAGCAAATGCTGACCTCAAAACCGGAGAAATTGGCTATATTGTCACCAACCTCAAGAGCACCAGAGAAGCTCGAGTTGGTGATACTGTCACACTGACAAATTCTCCAGCCACTCAAGCACTTGACGGCTATAAAATTGTGAAACCATTCGTGTACGCAGGCTTTTTCCCGGACAGTAACGAAAACTACATCGCGCTCAAAGAAGCGATTGACCGTCTGAGTCTGAGCGATTCTGCCCTACAATACGAGCCAGAAAATTCACCAGTTCTTGGTTTTGGTGTCAGAATTGGATTTCTCGGTTTATTACACATGGACATTATTCGCGAACGGCTAGAGAGGGAGTATGATCTTGATTTGGTAGTGACTAATCCAAGCACAGATTATGAAGTTGTACTGAGCAGTGGCGAAGAAATAGATATCAAATCTGCAAGTAGCCTGCCAGACCAGAGCAAAGTTGCTGAAATTCGTGAGCCATGGATTAAAGGTGAAATCGTCTGCCCAAAGGAATACGTAGGAGCGGTAATTCAGCTAATAGTCAGTAAGCGCGGACTACAAAAAAACCTCAGCTTTGTTGATGCGCAATTAGCATTGGTAACTTTTGAAGCGCCACTGGCTAACTTGTTAACTGATTTCTATGACCAGCTAAAGAGCCTGACAAGTGGATATGGAAGTTTCAACTACGAACTAGATGATTATCGCGTAGAGGATTTAGTGAAACTTGATTTCTACGTTGCAGGAGACAGGGTAGATGCTCTAAGTATTATGGTCCACCGCAGTGAGGCTAATGGAATGGGCAGAGACATTGTCAGAAAACTCAAAGACGTTATCCCTAGGCAGAACTTCCAGGTGGCCTTGCAGGCTGGTGTCGGCGGTAAATTCATAGCCCGTGAAGACATCAGTGCATACCGAAAAGATGTTACGACTGGACTGTATGGTGGTGACGTGTCCCGAAAGAAAAAGGTGCTAGCGAAGCAGAAAAAAGGAAAAGAGCGTATGAAGCGCTTTGGTAAAGTCGACATTCCATCCGAAGCTTTTACCGTTTTATTGAAACGAGATTAGCATTTCCGTTGTATGATATGACTATGGAAAAGAAGCACCACAACTCATTCATAGAGGCCGAAGAAAAAGCGATGAAAAAATTTGGACGCCAGAGAGACACCTACGCTCAGAAATACCCTTCATTATTTGCTCTCGGGGCAACTTTTGGACTTGTGTCGACATTTTACGGATTCGAAAAACTAATTGATAGGTTTGAAATATTCACAGACAATCCATGGATATTACTTGCGACTGGGCTAATCGTGTTGATGATAACAGGCCGATTCTATAACAAATTGAGCTAAAACAGTTAGTCAATTACCTTACTGCTGCAATAGTATTATCTTATGGACAAAAAAGACTTTATTGAGTGGACCGATAAACTCCAGCATACATACCGGCCTTCTGATTACGCTAATACTGTTTTGTCTCAGATAGATTTAGTCGCAATTGTCGGGCCTACAGGAGTTGGTAAGAGCACAATTATCGATAAATTGGGTTTGCCGTATGTACTTAGTGACGTCACTAGAGAGCCAAGGTCTGATGAGAAAAACGGAAGAAGCTATAATTTCAGGACAGATTACCTAGAAATACTAAGAGAAATAAAAAACGGTGACTATGTACAGTTTCTGGTTAGTAAATACGGTGAATTCTACGGGACAAGACTTAAGGCTTACCCGGACAGTGGTTCTTGCACTATGGCGATTGTCGCAAGTGAAATCCCGAACTTTAGAAAACTTGGATTCAAGAGTGTTAAATCTGTGTATGTAATGCCTCCAAGTTACGTTGAATGGATGAGAAGAATCGGTGGAGTACGTACGGCAGATTTGCTGGGCAGAATTGATGAAGCACGCCAATCTATATTATTGGCCATCGATGATGAATCCTATCACTTTGTTCTAAATGATGTACTGGACCTTGCGGTCAGGGACGTTCAGTCAATTATTCAGGGAGAAGAAGTGAGTCAACATCGTTCGCAACTAGCGCACGACACAGCAGACATATTGCTAAAGCGTATTGGTGATAATCTTTAGCTGTTTTTGACAGCAAAATCATAGAGACGGTTAATAATATCTTCGGTGACTATGTCTTTACTTGGGATCCCGTCAATTTCTAAAAGTAAACCCATTTTTTGGTATTCTTCAATCACCGGTAGGGTTTTTTCTTCAAATTCTGAGAATCTTTTTTCTAGTATATGTTCGGCGGCGTCATCGTGTCTTTGTCGTTCGTTGGCGTTCCATCTTTCCCAGACCACTTCTTTCGTAATATTTAGCAATATAACACATTTGATAGGATGACCAGCTGCATATGCCGCTTCTAATACGCTCTTTTCTTCACCCTCCCACCTGCCAACACTACTTAATACCAGAGGTATGCCACTATACATTTCTTGGGCCAAATAGGGTAATACAATTTGTTTGTAGTCCTCGGTTGGTGCCATGTAGCCATTATTGATAGCGTCGGTCACGTGTTGTGGGACTTTTTTGCTCCGCAGGATGTCGCCACCACCGATAAGGGGGGCTCCAACCATAGCGGCAATTTCTTTTCCGTGAGTGTCTTTACCGGAGAATGGTAGCCCAAAGATATTTATAGCACCACTGTCAATCCATTCTTTTATATATAGACTTTTTGTTATCGTATCTTTCATTTACTTATTGTAAAACACTTTTTATCCAAGTGCAAGTGCTGGCAATCTTGCACTTTGAGTGCCAAAACGATATAATACTGTTCATATATGACAGATAGACAGGACAAAATACTCCGAGCAGTCGTAGAGGAATATGCGGAAGTTGCCAGCCCAGTGGGGTCACAACTACTTGCAAAATTGTTTAATGTGTCTAGTGCAACTATTCGATCAGAGATGGCAGAGCTAGAGCGCCAGGGCTACATCAAACAGCCACATACAAGTGCGGGCCGTATCCCAACAGATATGGGTTACCGATATTACGTAAATGCTGCAACAGAGGAAGAGCACAAAGTCGCTGCCGGTGGTGCAGAACGAGCGTTAACTGCAAGAATTGGTCAAGGCAGTGTGCCCGACCACACAATTAGAAATACTGTAGATACACTTGTAGAATTAACACAGAACCTAGGCTTGGCCACAATTGGCAATCAGCTATATATGAGCGGTTTATCGAATTTGTTTGGCCAGCCTGAATTTATGAATTCTCAACAGGTCAAAGAAGTAGCCGCACTCCTAGATAACCTAGAGCCTTGGTTACGAGAGGCCGCACCAAACAAACCACTCAGCGTATATATAGGCAAAGAGAATCCAATCGGCCGCAACAGTGGTTGTTCACTTATTATTAGTAAATTCCGTAGTCCATATTCTGACAAAAGCTTCATTGGTGTCCTTGGACCAACACGCCAAAGCTACAAAGAAGTCATGGGGCTAGTAGAAAACGCTGGACAAATGTTGGAGCGAGCTTTGTATGCGTAGCTTCACTATCGATACCAGAATGTTTAGTCAGCCGGGATTTGAGATATTGTATGACGCTTGGAGCAGTGCATTTGAAATGGATGACGAAGGAGTGTCGGTGTTGCCCGCCCATGAAGCTTTACAGCGAACTAGAGATGCTAGAAGTGAAGTAGCAACCATAGCCGGACTAGATAAACATACGCTAGATACTCCGGAATCTATTGCGTGTCGTTACGCACAAGTGATGCCTGTTTTCGTAGAGGAGAGAGTCTATGCCTAAGAAAAAAGAAGAACCTGTCGATTATCAAAAACTAGCAGAAGAGCTGGCTATAGAAAATTCTCAACTGAATGAGTCTATGCTACGTGAGCGGGCTGACGCAATGAACGTTCGTAAACGTGCAGAAGACGACCGTGTCAAAATGAGTGGTTACTACAAAGCAATGGTAGTTAAAGAACTGTTGCCAACTATTGATAACTTTGAGCGTGCACTTAAATCTTTGCCCAAAGAATTAGAAAACAACGACTATATAAAGGGCATAGAGAAAATTGTCAAACAGTTCGGCTCGACTCTGAACAAACTTGGTGTAGAACGTATCAAAACCGTTGGCGAACACTTCAATCCTGAACTCCACGAGGCTGTGACGATGGAAGAAGGCGACGGAACACAAGAAATCGTATCAGAAGAATTACAGAGTGGTTACACGATGGGTAATGAAGTTATCCGCCACGCCATGGTCCGGGTTACTCTAAAGTAAAATTACCAAAAGCTAATCCTAAAATTAGCACTCGTTAGTATTGACTGCCAATTTTTGATTTGATACTATTATTAGCAGAAGCACACAACGAGTGCTAATAAAGGAATTAGTCAATGTCAGATTTTAACCCAGAAACAGAAGCCTCTCTGAAGCAGTTCTGGATTCGTCAAAAAGAGATTGACGCCAGAACGGCCGCTGACGAACCCCCTGACGGACCCTCTATCGAAGAGTTAGTCGCGTTAGAACAAGAAGTCTCGAGGCAGATAGAGGCTGTTGGTGGAGAAGCAGCATTTAGTGCGCTTATGGAAGCAGAAGTAATATTTATAGCAGAAGAAATTAGATTAGAAGGAGAACAAAATGAGTAAAATTATCGGAATAGATTTAGGAACAACAAACAGTGCTATGGCTGTTATGCAGTCAGGTAGCCCTGAAATTATTGCAAACTCTGAGGGAAACAGAACAACTCCATCTGTTGTAGCTGTTAACAAAAACGGTGAACGACTAGTCGGGCAAGTTGCTCGACGTCAGCAAGTAACCAATTCAAAGAACACAATTTATGAAATGAAACGACTTATTGGTCGTAAGTGGACCGACAAAGAAGTTCAAAAAGACATCAAACTCATGGGATACGAAATGGTCAAAAGTGGCCAAGGCGTTAAAGTCAAAATGGGCGACAAAGAATTCAGCCCGGAAGAAATGAGCGCTATGGTACTTAGCAAACTTAAAGCTGACGCCGAAGCTTTCTTGGGCGAGCCAGTATCAGAGGCAGTTATTACTGTACCTGCATACTTTGACGATTCACAGCGCCAGGCAACCAAAGACGCCGGTAAAGTAGCTGGACTAGAGGTTAAGCGAATTATTAACGAACCAACAGCAGCAGCTCTAGCCTACGGACTAGATAAAAAAGGCGGCAAGGACGAGAAAATTGCAGTCTATGACCTAGGTGGCGGTACTTTTGACGTATCGATACTAGAGCTTGGCGACGGAGTATTTGAAGTCAAATCTACCAACGGTGACACTCACTTAGGTGGCGCCGACTTTGACCGCACAATTGTTAACTACTTGGCAGCTGAGTTCAAAAAAGAACACGGCATGGACATTACGGACGACAAAGCAGCCATGCAACGTTTACGTGACGAAGCAGAAAAAGCAAAGATTGAATTATCCACGTCGCAGACTGTTGACATCAACCTACCGTTCTTGACAGCTGATGCAGACGGTCCAAAACACTTCGAACACAAACTCACTCGTTCTAAGTTAGAGAGTCTAGTTTCTGATTTGATAGATAAAACAGCAGAACCATGTGTTAAGGCACTTAAAGACGCAAAACTGACTGCAAAAGACATCGATGCAATTGTATTGGTTGGTGGTATGACCAGAATGCCAGCGGTGATTAAGAAGGTTAAAGAAATCTTTGGCAAAGAGCCGATGCAAGGTGTTAATCCGGACGAAGTCGTGGCCGTTGGTGCTGCTATCCAGGGTGGAGTGTTAGCTGGTGACGTCAAAGATGTATTACTTCTAGATGTAACTCCACTATCTGTAGGAATTGAAACTATGGGCGGAATCGCAACTAAGCTAATTGAGAGAAACAGCACAATTCCTACATCTAAGAGCGAAACATTCTCAACCGCCGCAGACAACCAATCGCAGGTGGAAATTCACGTGGTTCAAGGTGAACGCGGCATGGTTGCCGACAACAAATCGCTTGGGCGATTCATCCTAGACGGTATTGCGTCGGCTCCACGTGGTATGCCACAGATTGAAGTGACATTCAACATTGATGCAAACGGTATTTTGAATGTAACTGCCAAAGACAAAGGTACCGGCAAAGAACAGTCAATTACTATTCAAAATAGCGGTAACCTAGACAAAGCAGAAGTCGAAAAAATGGCTAAAGATGCTGAAGCGCACGCAGAAGAAGACAAGAAAAAGCGTGAAGCCGTTGAAGCCAGAAACCTGCTAGAAAACGGTGTCTACCAGGCAGAAAAATTTGTGTCAGAGAACAAAGAAAAGCTATCCGAGGACGATATTAAAACATTAGAAGAAGCTATTAAATCCGCCAAAGAAGTACAGGGCAAAGACGACGCAGATAAAGATGCACTAGAAACGGGAGCCAAAGATTTGTCAGAAAAAATGATGCCAATTGGAGCCAAAATGTACGAAGAAGCCGCAAATGCAGAAAAGCCAGAAGGCGACGCTGAAGGTGAAGAAACGAAAGACAAAGATGAACCGGTCGAGGGCGAAGTAGTCGACGAAAAGGAAGATAAGTAGAGAACACACAAAATGATTCATTAAGAGGCTTAAAAAAGCCTCTTAATGTGACTTATTTTTGCATAACAAAGCACAAGCAGTTTTTAATATAGGAATCTGTAGGTACAATTTATTAACATGAATAAATTCGAAGCCCTACGTTCTGGAGCTATAGACTGGATCCAACACGAGAAACCGCGGGTTATTCGTATTGGCGGACTGCTTGGTTTCGAAAAACTGCGCTACAGACAATCGAACGCAGAACTAATTCCATTAATTGTTATGGCATCAGAAAGTACGCATATATTTAGTCGCGAACGTACCGGTCAAATTAGTGCTGTTGATCTTGAAACTAGTGACAGGGCAATGGTCAGATGGTTTCAAGATGACATATTCGTCCAGTCTCCTATAATACGGTCTCCTGATGCAATGGTTCACGTCCGAAACTTAACCGGACTACAGGAAGAGCTTGTACATGATTTTGTTGCTATAGCTCTTGCTCAAGCTGTTTGTCGGACTAGCTGGATTTAAGCTTTAAATCATGAAACTATAAACTGTCGTATAAAAACGGTAAACTATAGGTAATGACGCAAAGCCAGACGCTCGCTATTCTAGACGCGGGACATTCTATTTTTCTAACTGGGCCGGCCGGGTCTGGCAAAACTTATGTATTGAACCAGTTTATTCGTGATTCTAGAGCCAACGGAAAATCAGTCGCCGTAACTGCTTCTACGGGGCTCGCCGCGACACATTTAGGGGGCAACACGATTCACTCCTGGGCGGGAATCGGCATAGCCGATGAATTGCACAAGCGCCACGCCGGTGATATGTCAAAATCCAGGCAAGACCAGATTATAAACGCCGACATTCTCATCATCGACGAAGTATCGATGCTACATGACTACCGTCTAGATATGGTTGACCAACTGGTTCGGGAAGTACGGGGCGACTCAGCGCCATTTGGCGGATTGCAGGTCATATTGTCCGGGGATTTCTACCAATTGCCACCTGTTAATCGGCAAGATTCACGTGCTGGTGGGTTCATAACTAGTGCACAAGCCTGGGAAGAATTAGACCCAGTAATCTGCTATCTAGAAGAACAGCATAGACAAGATGACGACGAGTTATTAGAAATTCTGACTGCCTTGCGTAGTAACGATTTACGCCGCCGCCATGCTGAAGCTTTAATGAAACGCAAGGTAATACGCACCCCATTTGACGCACCAGTGACTGAACTCTACACCCGTAACATCAATGTCGACACCGTAAACCAGGCAAAACTAGAGGCAATGCCTGGTGAACTACATGAGTACGAAATGTCATCAACCGGACGTGCCGGGGCAGTTGAATCGCTCAAAAAATCATGTCTGAGCCCAGAAACATTGCAACTCAAAATGGGCGCATTTGTTATGTTTGTCAAAAACTCTGCAGAGAGAAAATATGTAAATGGCACTCTCGGTACCGTCATCGGATTTGCGGAGGAGACAGATTATCCTATAGTGCAGACACGTGAGGGTAAAAAGATAGAAGTCAAACCAGACACCTGGGAAATGCGCGACGGTGAAAAGAAAATCGCTAGTCTAACTCAGTTGCCGCTACGCCTGGCGTGGGCAATAACAGTTCATAAAAGCCAAGGAATGACACTGGATGCTGCACATGTCGACCTCAGCAACGCATTTGTGCCCGGAATGGGTTATGTCGCCCTGTCTAGGGTAAAGAGCCTCGATACTTTGACACTTGGTGGACTTAACCGTACAGCTCTAACGATGCACGAAGAAGCATATGAACTTGACGAACAGTTACGCAGAAAATCCGTGAGTGACAATAAGCGGTTAGCGCATTTAGAAGAGCCGTATCTGAAGAAACAAGCTGAAAAGCCAAAAGATAAAAAAACCGGTGGCGCGGTAAGCTGGCAGGCAAAATTAAAAAAAATGCGCTCAGAATATCCAAATGCCTATAAACCCTGGAAAGAAATAGAAGACAAAGCCCTGCTTAATGCTTGGGCGGATGGCAAAAAAATCAAAGAACTGTCGAAAAAACTTGGTCGTCACGAAGGAAGCGTACGAGCCCGCCTGAAAAAACATTTCGGCGACGATATTTTTAAATAAAATTCTGGCACTCAACTGCTTGAAGTGCTAAAATACATATTAGTAACTAGACGCTAGTTTCTAGTAGTTAGTGGTAAATATATGAGCAGTATAAAGAGCTTTAAAGACCTAGATGCTTGGAAAAAAGCACACATCTTGAGAATTAAAATTCTGAGGTTGCTTATTGATTTCCCGCAAACTTACCAATATGGCCTGTGCGCGCAGTTACAGCGATCGGCTATATCTGTCGGGTCTAACATTGCAGAAGGATTTGGGCGCTCATCAACAAAGGAGAGACTCAATTTCATGAATTATTCCAGGGGCTCAATTGTAGAGGTCCAAGATCAGCTTATCGTGTGTGTTGATCTGCATCTAATCACTATGGATGAGTTCAAAGAATTATCTGAGCTTTCAATAGAAGTGCACAAACTAATCAATGGTTTAACTCGTAGTCTACGAGCAACTAGTAACGAGAAACGAGAAACTAACTAATGTCAAAACGTGATTATTATGAAGTATTAGGTGTCGAAAAAGGCGCCTCAGATGATGAGATTAAGAAAGCTTTCCGCAGGAAGGCTATTGAGTTGCACCCTGACAAAGAAGGCGGTGACGAAGCAAAGTTCAAGGAAGTGAACGAAGCATACGAAGTCTTAAAAGACGGCTCAAAACGTCAGCGTTATGACCAATTCGGACACGCCGGTGTTGGTGGTGCATCTGGCGGCAATCAAGGTGGAAACCCATTCGCAGGTTACGGTGGCGGAGCCCAAGAAATGCACTTCGACTTTGGGGATATGGGTGGACTTGGTGATATATTTGGTAGTTTTTTTGGTGGTGGCCAGCAGAAGCGTGGTGGACGTGCAGCACGCGGACGCGACGTAGAGATGTCACTTGAACTTGACTTCGAAGAAGCTATTTTTGGCGTCGAGACAGAAGTTAAACTGAACTTAAACGACACCTGTGATCACTGCAAAGGAACAACAGTAGAGCCAGGATTTGAGCTTAAAACATGTGCGACTTGCAAAGGTTCTGGCCAAGAAATCCGCGTCGCCCAAACAATCTTCGGCAATATTCAGCAAGCAGTTACTTGTTCTAACTGCAAAGGTAGGGGTAAAATTCCTGAAAAAGATTGTACTGTCTGTAAAGCAACGGGTGTTCAGCGCAAAGACAAGAATGTGAAATTAAAGATACCTGCGGGTATCGATGACGGCACAACAATCCGTTTGCGTGAATACGGTGAAGCAACTGCAAATGGCGCTAAGGGAGATTTGTTTGTTCACATCAGAGTTAAGCCTCACAAAGAATTCACGCGAGAAGGTGAACTA
>JAYSZA010000050.1:0-7263 GCA_043727115.1 Candidatus Saccharimonadota bacterium | reverse complement strand
GCCAGCTGTCGCTTCTTTGCATACTTTCTTGTCGACACAAGAAAGTATGTCATGGGTGTGGGGTGAAACCGCCCACAAAAAAATAGCTTGAGGTCGCTACCTTATACTTTCAAATTTCTGATATTATCAAAATATGGATAAAAAATTACTTGAAAAATTTTTACTAAACGCTCGCACTAAAACCTATGCTGGTGGTACTGCAAAATCCAAGCCATTATTACCAAGTTCAGTCCAATATGACTCTGTGGATGGGGATTTTTCATATACGGACGTTTACTTTATCGGCAACGGCAGATTCCCCGGGCTTGAAACGGTGTATTACAAACAGAAGCCTGTTTGGTCGATGTCGTATTTTGGTGACTTTTCAAAAATGACAGAAGAGAAGGCCGACAAAATGTTACGCAAAGCACTGATAGAGAACTGGCAGAAAACCCGCCTATATCATATGGTAGAAAAAGACTACGGCGAGTTCACATATACCTGTGAAGGTTCGGGCAGCATCGACATGTTAGAGGGTTCAGAGAGCATCGATGTGGATGGCGAATGCGTTTTCTATTTCTACTATGCCGGCGGCTTCATCGGCTAAATCGCCTTCTAGATTCCTCTCCTACCGCATCCTACCCGGTTCATTTATTTACTTATATCCCAGTAGTCTTCACGTCGAACTCCGAGTAAACTCCGATTTAACTCGGAGTTCGTGTCGTCGGTCGAATAGAATAAGTTAACTTGCGAGTAATTTTACTTTTGTTTCGGTGAGTCTTTGAGCCACTTGACCCCGGCGTATACAAACGGCGTTTCGATAACTGACATGAAACATTTGAGTAACCAGTAAGGAATTATCAGGCCAATTAGGAAGCTGAAGTTATCATCAAACGGCTTACCAAAACTATAGAAAGCCAATGATATAAAAATTGCAGTGTCTAGAAACTGCCCAACAAAATTAGAGACATTGTTTCGCAACCATAGAGATTTTTTGCCCAGTTTCTGACGTATTTTCGCGAAAACTAATATGTCGGTTGCTTGTGCGATGGCAAATGCAATCAGGCTAGCACCAGATATACGTAGAGCGGATTTGAACACGGTATCGAAGGCTGCTTCTGAGCCCATGAATCTAGTGGATGGAGGTAGAGAAGTAGCAATCCAGGCAAAAACAAAAGTCATCGCAACGGTTATCAACCCAATTTTTGCCATGCCCCTAGCGCGGTCTTTGCCGTGAACTTCTGTGACTATATCGTTGATAGTGAAGATAATCGGGAATAAGAATATTGCCACGCTGGCGTTCAAATGTAGCCAGCTAAACTGCGCAATTGGAAATGTTTTGATTCCCGTTAGTTCTGTTGTGACTATACAAAATATATACAGAGCCAATAGCAAATCCATTTTTTGAATATTTTTCATTGAGAGTCCCCTTTTCTAGAGAGATTTAAGAGCTAAATAGAATACGTACGTAGATTATCTAGCCACGGGATGTGGTGAGAAATTGTTATGTACGTCAACTCTATCATTCATGTGAGCCAGTATATAGTGCGCCAATGGTTAAAGCAAAAAACTCGAACTAAGGGCAGAAGCATTCTAATGACAGGCGTACAATATAGCTTATGAATCCCGTAAGAGTCCGCTCTAAAAATCCAATGATTGGTCTGACCACATATTATGTAAAGTATCGAGTTTTGATATCGCTAAATTTGAAAGGACTCCGACGGGATGAATAAATCAATGATGTATTTGTTTATCACTATTGGCGGTGGAATCGGGGCATATGTACCAGTGTTGTTCGGTGCTGACGGGTTTTCTATATGGTCAGTTCTGGGGTCTACAATTGGTGGACTAGTCGGTATCTGGGCCGCTGTCAAAATTTCTCAGTAGCTTTAAATGTCTAAATTTGGAGGTGCGTACGGGTAACGCTCCCGTTTGGCAGCTTTTGCAGAGCTGTGCCTAACTTTTCGGCCAACGCACCAAATTAACTAGTACATCTTAACATAGAAGCTAATAGGTGCACGCAGATAATAGTGCTATTGTTAGCGTATGCCAAGAATAAGATCATGGACAGACCAAGAGCTAATAGTTGCCGTTAGAGATTCCAGAAGTGTTCGAGCAGTGCTGATTAAGCTTTTCCTTGTGCCCGCTGGAGGTAATTACGACCAGATTAACGACCGAATAAAGGCCCTAAATTTGGACACAAAACATTTTACGGGCAAAGGATGGAATACTGGCTGGGGATTCGACCCGAGGCCCCCGAAGATGTTACTAGAGGACATTTTAGTTATAGGCCGACGACATCAGAGTCATAGTTTAAAGATAAGACTGTTTAATGCAGGAATAAAGGAGCCAAAGTGTGAGCTTTGTGGTTGGTGCGAGAAATCAATTGACGGCAGGATACCTATAGAGCTGGACCATATAAACGGCAATCATGACGATAATAGAATTGAAAATTTAAGGATACTCTGCCCTAACTGCCACAGTTTACAATCTACACACAGGGGTATGAATAAAAAGTCTAGATATAAATATAGAAAATAGTAAAAAACTGGTATAATTTACAAGTCGAAAGAAGTTAACGCTATTGACAAAACGTCGGGCGAGTGTTGTAATTGGTAGCCAAGGCAGACTTAAAATCTTCTGACCTTACGGTCGTGCGGGTTCAAGTCCCGCCTCGCCCACCATATAGAATGCGACCTATAGTGGTCGTTTTTTATTAATCAAACACTATGTAGACTAGTGTAGCTGGCCTGAGATTGCGGCATCGTGCTCATAAAACACATCCAGGGCTTCTTCTAGCTGAGCTTTGCTTCTGACATCACCGTGATAGGTGTTAAATAATGTAGCAAAATAGGTGTTTCTGCCGGCTTTGAACTGTTCGTGAAGGGCAAGAATCGCAATTACAGGAGCTCTATATGGTACTGACGGCCGAACAAACGAACTACCGTCCGATAGTCGTTGAATACCGGGTTCGCCAGTTGATATCTGGGCCAGATACTCAGTCATACCTTCATTTGCATCCAGACCTTGGCGATTTACACGCAGACCACAGCGTGAAAATTCTTGGGCTGATGCCGAGTGGTTAAGCTCGTGAGCAACTATAAGGAGTGCATCCGTTTCCTGTCGCACCTGTGCAGACTGGACGCTGCCATCATATTGAACTTCTACTCGCAACGTCCCAGATTGGTAATCGCCCGCTGTTCCAGTGTCACCTGAAGTAACTAACCCGTTTAAGTGGTCGAAGCTGCCAAAAGTCGTACGTTGTAACTGCTGCGCAGCTCGCTCAAGTGCGCTTATTCTGAGACCCGTAGTTTCCGCAACACTCCGAGTAGTTGATAAGGCACGAACTTTCGCGAGCCTCATTATATTTCCGTATTTACTTTCAAGGTGACGCTCGCCCTCAAGAGAACGTCCGGCAAGGTACACAGCCAACACCGTTTCTAGCTCGGGGTCGGGATTTTCGGTCATTGCAGCAAGGAGTCGGTCTTTACCCTGAATATCATCTGACATAGCGATGTCATAAATGGACGAGCCAGTCCTTGCTTTGAAAAGTGCATTTAACTGATGCGCCCAGGGCAAATTTGCAGTTATAAATCCGGTAGCGTTAACAAAGAAATTATGACCTAGCGGCTGGTCCCTCACTCCTGATATGATGCGGTTGTGTAGGTTTGACACTGGCGAAGAAAGTATTTCGGGATGAGTAGTTGCCATATCGCTAATAGTACCTGTTTCATATGCGTCAAGAATTGCATCGCGTTGTGCCGTGATCATACGTCCGACATCACGAACAGGGGTTAATCCGTTATCAAAATCCGTAACAACCCTGCCTAAATCTCGGACAGTCGATAAATCGTGTGCAAGGCGAGCTGTGTCTGTCGTAGAATCCTCGTAACGACCACGTATAAGCATTTGGTCTAATATCGTTATAGATTCCGGTCGTTCCATTACATAATTGTAACATAAAAACTTACTAAAAGCAAATATAATTAACATGAACATCTGGTTTCGAGGTGTTTTTTACTTTGTAGGCAGGGTATAATGAATGGTAATGAACAAATTCTATATTGCTACGGCAATCCCATACGTTAACGCCCGCCCACATTTGGGTCACGCTATTTTGCATATTTATGCTGATGCACTTGCTCGTTATCACAGACAAATGGGCGATGAAGTCTTGTATTCTGCAGGCACCGATGAACATGGTGGCAAGATTGCCGAATCAGCTGAAAAGGCCGGTGTCACACCGCAACAACTAGTAGATGAAGTCAGTCAAAGTTTCAGTGAAGGACTAGCCAAGCTCGGAGTTTCTAACGACGCATTCATACGCACCACTGACCCACGTCATGAAAAAATCGCCGCAACTATCTGGAAGAATCTAGAAAAAGACATCTACAAAAACAGCTATGTTGGTATGTACTGTGTCGGCTGTGAAGAGTTCAAGACTGACGCATATATCAAAGAAACAAACGGCGTCTGCCCACTGCATAATCGTCCATATGAAAAGGTAGAAGAAGAAAACTATTTCTTCCGACTCAGCAAATACACCGACCAAATCAAAAAAGCGATTGAATCTGACCAGTTTGTAATCAAACCTGCGTCACGAAAAAATGAAATTATGGGAGTGCTAAAAGAAGGTCTAGATGACATCAGTATCAGTAGGAGTTCTAGCAAAGTTTCTTGGGGGATTCCGGTTCCCGGCGATAAAACTCAGGTTATGTATGTCTGGTTTGAAGCTCTAATGAACTACATCACAGTATTGGGCTATCCAGACAGCGAATACTTCACGAAATTCTGGCCAGCTGACGCCCAAGTTATTGGCAAAGATATCTTGAGATTTCACGCCGCTATTTGGCCAGGAATGTTGATGGGGCTTGGATTGCCGCTGCCGAAACTGCTATTTGTACATGGATTCATCACCAGCGACGGTCAGAAAATGAGCAAGTCACTCGGCAACGTAGTTGACCCGATTGAGGTTGTAGAAAAATACGGTCTAGACGCATTCCGCTACTATATATTCCGCTATGGTCCATCATCTGATGATGTCGACTTCACCTGGGAGAGATTCGAGAATTCATATAACAACGAACTCGCAAATGAATTAGGTAACGCCGTACAACGCGTGGCAGCTATGGTCATGAAATACCAGAACGGCATTATCGGGCTGTTGCCACAAACAGCACATGACGTCGGAATGTATCACGAAGCAATCGCTGACTGTCGGTTCGACAGAGCTATGGAGACAATCTGGGACCAAGTACGCGGTGTGAACCAGTTCATAGAAGAAGAAAAGCCGTGGGTTATTGCAAAAGAAGACGATGAACAGCATCTGCAGGAAGTATTGGCCGAGTCAGTCGCATCGTTGCTAGAAATAGCAGATTTGTTGGTACCGTTTCTGCCAGATACAGCAACAAAAATCCAAGGCATTTTCTCTGAGGGCGTAATACGACCAATAGTAGAATCTTCATTATTTCCAAAAGCTGAAGCTCCAGAAAAAGGATAGAAAAATGGCTGACTCCAAAGGTTTGTCTTTCGTAGATACGCATTGCCATTTGCATGATTCTGAATTTGCAACAAAGTCGGACATTTCTGCTGATGAAATACTTGAGCGGGCCAAGGAAGCCGGTGTGAGTGAGATGATATGCGTTGGAACTTCCGTAAAAAGCAGTATCGAGGCTCGAGAGTTTACGGAAAACCACGATAATTGCTATTTTTCTGTTGCAATTCACCCACACGCAGCAGAGACGCACGCGCAAGCAGAGTTGATAAGTCAGATGGATGAGCTGGATGCAATTGTGGGTACTAAACCCAAGAAATTGGTCGCAATAGGAGAGTGTGGTCTGGACTATTTCTACCATTCAGATGGGGAAGTACTAGCCAAACAAGAAATGTTGTTTAGGTGTCATCTAGAAATTGCCTTAAAGGCTAATTTACCGCTTATTTTCCACATCAGGGATGCCCAGAAGCAAGATAAATCTGCTACGGGGCAGGCATTTGACGACTTTTTCCGCATCCTGGATGACTATCACGGCGTCAGGGGCGTTGTACATAGTTTTTCGGCCACTAGTGAAGAGTTGGAAGGAGTGCTGTCCAGAGGGCTGTATGTTGGTTTGAATGGCATTATGACATTTACTACAGACCCAAAACAGCTAGCGGCTGCCAAGTTAGTGCCGGCAGATAAACTAGTGTTAGAAACAGATGCTCCCTTCTTGACTCCTAAGCCGTTTCGTGGTACAATGTGCGAGCCTAAACATGTGAGTGTTACGGCGGAGTTTCTAGCAAACTTAAGAGGTGAGAGTCTTGATTACATTGCTCAGACAACATCAAAGAACGCAAAAACACTCTTTAATCTATAAAACTATATGATAAATATCCCATTACCAGATGATAACCTTTTTGAGCGCCTTGCCTCCAAGACGGGCTTAGGTGAGTTTATTGCAAATTTTGCCGAGAGATTAAACGACGAACCACGCGCTATAAGCGCTGCTGTTGTCGCTATGGGATCGTCTATGGGCCATCCTGCAAACGCTCATGCTAGGAGTTGGGCTAGAACATCAGATGTTGTTGCTAAAGCGATTGGCTTGGAAACTACTACTGCATTGATGGATGCTAAGCATGAAATGGAACGACTAGGGGTAAACCTAGTAGGCACAACATTCTCACCAACACCTGAAGTTATGGCTCAGAAAGATCCAGTTCCGCAGGACACTACGGTCTTCAGTATCGACGAAATACGCGCAAGAATAAATGGAATGCATGCTATGTCCATTGACGAAATGAAAGTCGAAATTCCTATTCTCGCTGAGGCTGCATGAACATTTTCACACAGTTTTTCAGTAAATCTGTGAAAGACCCTCAGAGTCATTATCAGGATATTACCCGCGATTTATTGCGACGTGAATCTATGATTGGCAAAGAAATCTTTGGCCCTATACCTGCCGGCGGAAGCCGAGAATTCTTCCATTTGGACAAGCATACTTGGATATGGGTTGAGACATGGAAAGACAAAGCTACTAATACTATGAAGACCAAGAATACAAAATACATAGTTAAACCAACAGAAATAATCAAATCTGTCGACGGTAGCGGGTACGAGCGCGTTAGTCTGGAAGAAGCTAAACGCTTAGAGCAAGCTGTACACATTTACGTCAAACGCGTACACAAAGAAGTCTACGGACGCAAACCTAAAGCTTGAAGGCCCGAGTTATAATGAGCGGTAACGAATCCCGTTAGAAGTCCTTTGCTTTTATGGTCCTGCTATACTTTACTACAAATATTAATAGGTCG
>JAYSZA010000049.1:0-7376 GCA_043727115.1 Candidatus Saccharimonadota bacterium | reverse complement strand
TATAGACGAGCAAGGCCAAGCAGATGCTGGACGAACCAACCTCAAGTTGGTTTGAAGCCGCTAATACCCCAACCGTAAGGTCGTGGGAAGTTTATTTTCTTCGAGCATGAGTTTATGCCCCTCATAGTCTTTAAGGAATAGTAAATATGAACTATTGCTATCAAATAATTCTTTAATTTTGGTAGTGGCCATCCAATTTGGAGGCTCTTTCTCAGTAGTGTAGTACTTGATGCTCGAGTAATCGTAACGTTGCCAATATCTTGGATTCAAATGAATGTAGCGGCTGATATGTTCAAGGTAGCTTTGAGTATCTATACGAGATGCTTTGTAGCGACTTTCAAACACAGATCCCGTACGTCTGTATTTCAGATTAAATCTTCTGCTGTATGCCGTCATTACACTACGCATTAGTTTTTCCATTGACCCCTCCACGTGCTGGTAAACCAGTAAATGGAAATGATTCCCCATTAAGCAATAAGCCAGCAGTTCAATATCTCCGATATACTTTTTGTACGCAATGTTTGACGAATCTACTATCACTTCTCTAGATAGATGTCTTTGAAATAACCTGACAAAAAACTCATAGTCGGATGAATCCACAAATAGTGGTTCTTTAGAGGCGCGCCTTGCGTATATGTGATAGTAGGACTCGGGGCTATTCTGTCGAATCGTATTTCTAGAAGGCATGCTAATATAATATCACAAAATCACCATCTGTTAGAGAACTGTTCTCTAGTAATCTAATAATCATGGCTAAGGAGCGAAAGCTGCTGTGATGATTGACGCGAGAACTGACAAATGTACAGGTTAGTGAGTATACTTAAAAGTACGATAAACGTTGTATACGTAACAGGCAATCCGCATAAGGCGCGGTATTTTGCAAAAATGGTCGGAATTGATATTCCGCATATGAGTTTTGATGTTGATGAAATTCAAAGTGTTGATCTACGCGAAGTCGTTGAGCACAAAGCTCGGCAAGCCTATGCTTTAGCAAAACGGCCAGTTATAGTCGAGGATACAAAGCTTTCGTTTAATGCGATGGGCAGACTGCCGGGTCCGTTTATCAAATGGTTCCTAGAAGAGTTGGGTCCTGAGGGTCTATGTACTATGCTGAAGGGTTATTCTGACAGAACAGCCATTGCAGGTGCAGCGATTGCGTATTATGACGGCGTTACATTAGAAATATTTGAACGCGAGCTGTTTGGTTCAATTGCGCTAGAACCCGCTGGCGACAGTGGTTTTGGGTGGAATAGAATTTTTATTCCTGAGGGTAGCGACAAAACATTAGGTCAAATGCAAGATTCTGAGGAAGACTCTGAATTTCGTAAATTTTATGCAAAAATCAAACCATTTGATGCCCTTGCTGATTTTTTGAAAAACAACAACTAGTGTGTGATAGTGAAAACTGAACAGGCATAAGCAGTACTAGATTCTAGTGCCGAGATGCTATATACTATTTCTATCCGGGTGTACCGGCCCCTCGAGCCAAAATAAACAATTAAAACAAACAGCCCTGGGGCCAGGGTGGGCACACCCGAAATAAAAAAGACCGAAGAAATTCGGTCTTTTTAATATTTAAGCTAAGCTGCTCTTGCTTCTAATTTTGACAACCGAGTATTAATCTTTATGACATTTGTGTCATTAATTTCTTCTATTGCTGTGCCAATTCCTTCAAAACCATCTGTTAAATCAGTCTGTAGTTTGTCGATTTTTGCGTCAATACCATCGAGCCGGTCACTGATAATTGACTCAGATTGAGATATTTTAGAATCAATAAATTGCTTTAAATCATTCATTTGGTCGTCGTCCATAGGTTATTCTAGTACGATTATCGGCTAATTAATTAGGAAATGTAAGGCTGATTCTATGCTTAAAGATGTTTTATTTGTGAGAGCCGGACTAGTCTTGGCAAGGCTGTAGCTGATATTATAAATGAAGCTTGGGGCATTAGCTCAGTTGGCTAGAGCGTCTGGCTGGCAGTCAGTAGGTCATCGGTTCGAGTCCGATATGCTCCACCAAGCGATTTCAAGTATCGACGGGTAGCTGGTACAATTATATTCATGAGTAAATTATTCAAATCCAGAAGATTGTTTTCTAAACAGTCTGGCACCAAGTTAGACGCAGTTAAGAGTCCTAAAACAAGCATCAAGACAAAGATTTATAACAGAATTGGTCATTGGAACTTCAGAAAAATTGCAAGATATTCTTTTGCATTCGGCATGGTAATACTACTTGTGACTTCGTACTTCTGGTATACGCGATTATATATGACTCCTGAGAGACGATTCTGGACGGCGCTAAATAACAGTATGTCTACACCTAGCGTTGTCAGAACATTGACCCAGGGAGGGAGTGGAAACGAAGTTGTCCAGGACTATAGGTTTCATTTTGTGCCCCAAAGGGTAGTCGAAAACAAGGTAGTTTACACAGAAAAAAGTGCAACAACTGACACTTCTGTCACTACCGAAGGTATTATTTTCCCAGGAGAACAGTTCCTTCGCTATACATCTTTCACAAATAGCCGTACAGATAACGAAGAAAATTCGAATATAGATTCCGTGCTTGGCAAATGGGCAGCACAGAGTTCTGAAGATGCCGAAGAAGCAAAGCTCAATTATTTAAGCGAGCAAGTATCACTCGTTGTTATCGGTAACTACTCTCCTGAATTTCGAAGTGAAATGTTGAATGATATGCAGGACAAACAGGTGTATGGACCAAATCTCGGCACACCTATGGAGGACAAGCTAAACGATGAGACAGTATATGTCTATAATATTTCAGTCAAGCTCAAGAATTACGCCGAATTACTGAATAAGGCCTTTGTCGAGGCTGGTTACGGTGAGTTTCCGCCGTTAAACCCAGACAACTACCGAGAAGATTCAGCAGTTAATGGTAATATATATGTTCGTAAAAAAGATAATGCCGTCGTTGGGATTAACTTTGGTGGAAGAGAAGAACGTTACGGCAACTATGGAGTCGTCAAACAGATTAACAAGCCAGAAGTTTCGCTAAGTGTTGAAGAACTTCAGACACAAGTACAGCAACTACTGCAATAAACCATTAGCCTTTATTCGCGTCCGCAAACAGATCCCGAACCGTTACTTAAACCCCTTTTTTGGAGTATACTCATACATAAGAAGTAACGAGGGAGTTTAGAGTAGACTATGGACCAAGAAAAACCGCTAGATAACACACCAGCAACCGAGCCAATACAACCCATAGTACCGCCAGTGGATAGTACTCCTGCTACAGAGGAGACTATATCGCCGGCCGAGCCAGTTAACATTGAAACTATCCCGGTAGAAAATCCGCTACTGACGCCTCTTGTAGTACCTTTATCCCCAGTAGCCCCGAGTAAAAAACCGAAGCTAACTTTGCTAATAATTTTCGCAGTCGCCGTACTACTGTTGGGCTCTGGAGCCGCCGCCTATATGAAATTTGTTGTAAATAGCCCAGAAAACATATGGGAAAAAGCTCTGCAGAACACCTCAGCTGGTTACAAAGAAATTGTCGAGCTGTCCAAGCAGGAGCCGGCAAAAGGCGGCAAAATTGAAGGCTCTTTCGCTCTAACTGCACCTCTGACTGCGAGTGGCACCATGAGTGGCAGCTGGTACGAGCAAAACTCACAAATGACTGGAAGTGTAGATGTCGCTGGAGTTAGCGCGAACGCAGAACTCAGAACAATTAGTGCAGACGGTAATACCGATTCTGCCGATATTTATTTCAAAGTTGATGGCCTGGATAGTGCTTTGCCACTAATTGAAGCCGCACAGCCAGAATTGGCGCCCCTCGTCGATGTGGTTAACGGCAACTGGTACACGATAGATAGGGCCATGCTGTCCAGTCTATTGCCAGCTGACTCGTCAACCTCTACGATGACGCTTACGCCAGATCAGATTTCTGACATAACATCAAAAGTCGGAACCGTCCTAGATGAGCGTCTGTTTACGGTAGATGGTGCCAAGGCGGTTGTAATCGTGAAAGACTCTGTAGGTCGCGAAGAGTTTGACGGGCACGATACCTATAAATATAACGTAACTGTTCAAGAACAACAGTTCAGAGATTTTGTAACTGCGCTCGAAGATGCGCTAAAGGGCACGGCGCTCGACAGTTTGATAGCAGATACGACCGCAAATGGTGGGGCTGATACGCCAACGGATGCAGACAGTATGCTTGATAGTCTTGATAGTTCCGACTTCAGCTCGTTTCGTGCTGAAACATGGGTAGACATGAAGCTGAAATATATCCGAAATGTTCGTATTACCCCAGTTGATAAAGACGGAAAGACCGAAGGCTACATAGATTTTGGGCTTGATTACAGTGGGGGCGATGTCTGGCCCTTTAGCATAGAAGTAACTACTACGGCTACTGAGGAATCTGCCGACACAATGAACGCGCTATTCAGCATTGCATTTAATAAATCCTCAAAAAACGTAGACCTCGAATTTGAATTGTCGGGAACTGTAGACAGTCAGAAGTTCGAAGGTGACGGAAAATTTAATGTCACTCCATCCAACGATGCCTTAGAAGTCGAGAAGCCAGCTGGAGCCACAAGCGTAGTAGAGTTGCTCGGACTTGTGCTCGGTGATGGCAGCACTAGCTTGACGCAGACCTCGCTGGATAGCCTGAGCGCAGACCTATATCCTATCGATGACGTTGAGCTTCAATAGGTAAGCTACAATATAGGTATGCGAAAAAAACTAGCGAGTATACTGCGATGGCAAGCAAGCAAGTTTATTGCAAAGAATAAACCCAAGGTAGTTTGCGTTACCGGAAGTGTTGGAAAAACATCAACCACGCAGGCAATAACTACTATTTTGTCGCAAACATTTAATGTCAGAGCAACAATTGCAAATTACAATACTGATATAGGAGTTCCTTGTTCGGTATTCGGTAGCCCTTTTCCAGGTAGTTTGAAAAATCCGTTTGGCTGGGTACTGCTACTAGCAAAAAACCAATTACAGTTGATTGGTCGCAAAAAGGTGGATATATTGATTCTAGAGCTTGGTACAGATTTGCCGGGTGATATTGCGGAGTTTGAATGGCTTAGCCCGGATATTGCGATTGTCACAGCTGTTGCACCGGAGCATATGGAATATTTCAAGACACTTGACGCAGTAGCTAAAGAAGAGCTGTCTGTAGCTCGGTTCAGCGAAAAAACCATAGTTAACAAAGAAATGGTTGATAGAACATATCTAAAATTTGCCGAGACCGAGCAGCTTTATAACTATTCTCGGGACGACATAAATCATGTAGGTTTAAAGGCAGAAGATTTGCAGGTTGTAGGAGTGCATAGTATAGATGCAGTAAGCGCCGGGCTAGCGGTAGGACGAGAACTGGGAATGCAGATGAGTAATCTTCAGGCCGGTGCAAAGGCGGTTGAATCTCAACCAGGGCGCATGAAGGTATTAGATGGTCTGAAGGGCTCCAAATTGATTGACGACACCTACAATGCATCTCCAGATGCGGTAATCGCAGCATTAAACTATCTATATGGTGTAGACGCTCCACAGAGAATTGCTCTGCTGGGTAATATGAATGAATTAGGTGAAACATCCGAAACAGAACACAGAAAAATAGGTGAGTTCTGCGATGCTAAAAAACTTGACTTGGTAGTAACGCTTGGTGAAAACGCCAATCATTACTTGGCAGATGCCGCTAAAGAAAAAGGCTGTGCTGTTGCTGAGGCTCAAACTCCTCAAGAGGCTGCAAATATCATAAGAAGACAAATGAAAGAGGGCGCTGTAGTGCTACTCAAGGGTTCACAGAACGGTGTATTCGCAGAAGAGACGACCAAATCATTACTGGCTAACTCGGATGATGAGAAGTATTTGGTGCGTCAGTCTAAATTCTGGCTCAAGAAAAAAGAATTAAGTTTCAAGAAAGTGTCAAAGCAATGAAAGTATTAGTACTATACGGCGGCGATTCTCCGGAGCGTGAAGTATCATTACGTTCGGGTTCTGCTGTGAATGAAGCTCTAAAAAATGCAGGAATTGATACGATTCTGTTTGACCCTATTGATGGAGACGAAGAATTGATTAGACTTGTTCAAGAAGTAGATATGGTTTTTCCAATACTTCATGGAAAAAACTGTGAAGATGGAGTTGTCCAGAAAAAACTAGAATCGGTCGGTGCAGTGTTTCTAGGTAGCGACAGTAGAGTTTCTGCGATATGTTTCGACAAAGAGCAAACTCATCATTTACTCGAGAAAGCTGGTGTTCTAATGCCTTCTTTTGCCATAGTTACAAAAATGGATTTACAAAATACTTTATTCAAAAACCCATTTGTCCTGAAGCCTGTAGATGGAGGTTCTTCTTTGGATACCCTAGTTGCGCGTGAAGCCA
This sequence comes from Candidatus Saccharimonadota bacterium, assembly GCA_043727115.1. Lineage (GTDB taxonomy): Bacteria > Patescibacteriota > Saccharimonadia > Saccharimonadales > SZUA-47 > JAYSZA01. The sequence continues at coordinate 1,032 of JAYSZA010000049.1, read as the reverse complement.
GCGAATCTAATGTTGAAGCAGCAAAAGAACTTCTGAGTAGGTACGATTATATGTTGCTAGAGGAGTTAATAACTGGTCAAGAGATAACAGTACCAGTTTTGGATGGTCAAGCCTTACCAGTTATTGCAATTGTACCGCCATTAGATGGAGAATTTGATTATATCAACAAATATAATGGTGAGTCCAAAGAACTCTGCCCGGCACCAGTTGAGCTTGTTTCTGCTGAATCTCAAGAGAAAGCCCAAGAAATAGCCCTACAAGTGCACGCATTACTTGGCGCAAGGCATCTATCTAGAACGGACATAATCGTCACGCCCGATAACAGGCAATATGTTCTTGAACTAAACACAATGCCAGGAATGACTAATCAGAGTCTGTTCCCAGCAGCAGCATTAGCCGCAGGATATACCATGGAACAGTTTGTTTTAAAGCTGATTGATGTTGTTAAAAGGGGGTAATTTATGGCGAAAATGTATAAGAACGTATTTTTCGGAGATAAAATCGTAGATTCCAGCAAAGCTCAGCTGAGCATTGCGAGTTCAGCAGTTTTGTACGGGCTTAGTGTTTATACCGTATTTCCAGTTAATATAGACAAAAAAGGTGTTAAATTTGCCTTTCGATTGCCAGAGCATTTTGAGCGACTTCTCAATTCTGCAAAAATTATAGGTATTGATACATTTGAGTCTGAGTGGACTTATACAAAGTTCAAAAAAGCTGTACAGGATGTTGTCGACACCAATACAATTACAGATAATGTCTACGTTAGAGCGACAGTTCATGTGACGGCAGAAATTGCCGGGACAAAATCCAGAGGGCTTAGTACAGCACTCAGCATGTTTATATACGATGCGGTTCCGATTTTGAGCCCAGAGGGAGTTCGTTTGAAAACCAGTGTGTGGCGTAGAATTCCAGATTACGCAATCCCATCCCGTGCAAAAGTAAACGGTGCATATGTAAACTCTGTACTGGCTAAACAAGACGCAATCGACAGCGGCTATGACGACTGCATATTTTTGGACGCCAGTGGACATG
>JAYSZA010000048.1:0-7403 GCA_043727115.1 Candidatus Saccharimonadota bacterium | reverse complement strand
CTTGCAAGCGCTAACTTAGAATTCGAAAAGGCAGCCGAATTACGCGACCTGATTTCTCGTCGGCGGTTTGTTTCTCTAATTGCAGCCGTCAAACTCTTTGTCATAACATCGGCATACATAATTACTCTTCCTTCCTGGTGTCGGGCAGCACGACCAATGGTCTGGACCAAGGCCTGTTCGCTACGCAGGAAACCTTCTTTGTCTGCATCCAAAATTGCTACCAGGCTAACTTCTGGCAAATCTAGTCCTTCTCGTAACAAGTTAATACCGACAATCACGTCGTAGACCCCCATACGCAAATCACGCAAAATATCTGTTCTCTCCAGCGTGTCAACATCACTATGCAAATAGGCAACCTTAATGCCGAGTTCCTTTAGGTAGTCCGTCAAATCTTCTGACATACGTTTAGTCAATGTTGTTACCAGAACACGTTGGTGTTTGTCTACGGTTGTCCTAATCTCTGCAATTAAATCGTCTACTTGATGTTCGACAGGTCTTACTTCAATTTCTGGGTCTAATAAGCCCGTTGGCCGTATAACCTGCTGTGCTGGAGGTGGTGTTCTGGATAGCTCATACTCTGCCGGCGTTGCACTCACATAGATTGCTTGGTTAATGTGTCTTTCGAATTCCGTAAATTTAAGAGGTCGGTTGTCTAGTGCGCTCGGCAATCGGAAACCGTATTCTACTAGTACTTCTTTCCTAGCCCTATCGCCGTTGTACATTCCTCTGACCTGTGGCATTGTCATGTGCGATTCATCCACAAGCAGCAGAAAATCGTCTGGATAGTAGTCGAGCAACGTTGCAGGCTGTTCACCTTCTTCACGGTCGGTTAAATATCGGCTGTAGTTTTCGATTCCTTTTACAAACCCTGTTTCTTCTAACATTTCTAGATCAAATTTTGTCCGTTGGGCGATTCGTTGTGCCTCTATCAGCTTATCCGCTTCTTTGAAGAATTTGACTCGAGTGTTCATTTCGTCAGAAATTTTAGATATCGCACCCTTTAGTTTTTCCTGTGGCGTTACATAGTGAGAACTTGGAAAAATCGTAAATTCAGTCGGCTTTCCTAACACTTCACCAGTTAATGCATCTAGTTTTGTGATAGATTCGACTTCATCACCGAAAAATTCGACTCTATAAGCTATTTCCTCACCAGCCGGAAAGACATCAACAACTTCTCCTCTGACGCGGAAAGTTCCGCGGTGGAAATCTATATCATTTCTCTCATATTGAATGTCTGTTAACTGCCGAATGAATTTGTCGCGAACTCGGCGCTCTCCGACCGCAAGCTTAATCGCGAGCGCAGAGTAATCTGATGGGCTACCAATGCCATATATACAGCTAACACTGGCAACGATAATTACATCCCGCCTAGACAAAAGTGAGTCAGTCGCAGCGTGACGCATACGGTCAATTTCTTCGTTAATCGCGCTATCTTTTTCTATGAAAGTATCAGACCTAGCTACATAAGCCTCTGGTTGATAATAATCAAAATAGCTTACAAAATAATGCACAGCGTTATCAGGGAAAAAATTTCTGAATTCTTCGTATAGCTGCGCTGCAAGCGTCTTGTTGTGACAAATAATAAGTGTGGGTTTTTGCGTTTGTTCAATAACATTCGCCATCGTGAATGTTTTACCTGAACCCGTCACTCCAAGTAGCGTCTGCTCCCTCAGACCATCGTTTACGCCCTTAACCAACTGCTTGATAGCAGTAGGCTGATCCCCGGTAGGCTTATAGTCACTCTTTATCCTAAACTTCATCTAGATATATTGTACTCGAAGCGAATAGATTAACCCATACGATTAGATTTGTGCGCTCCGTCGGTAAACCCATGTTTGCCGGCTAGTGGCTCGCAGATGCTTGCCTTTACCGCCCATTCCTCTGATAATCCGGTAGTATGTATATCTTTGTTCTCGTCTTCTAACACCTTGATTAGTTTGTTTACAAGGCGCTCTGGGTCGGTATCAAAGTACACCAAATTTTTTGCTTGGTGACCAAGTTCTTTAAGCTCTTCTAATAACTTTGGGATGTAGTCTGCAAGTCCACCGCTTCCCAGCAATACACCGCACGGCATACGGGCTTCTATGGCTGTTGCAAATTCGTGCATACTGCCCATTCGTCCACCAATTGTAATCACAGCATCACTGCTCTGAACCAAGTGAATATCACGTCCGATATAGTGCATACCCGTGAAGTTAATGTATGTGAAAAATCCAATAGGTAGACGATATTTTTTGGTGTGTTCACGGAGACTTGAGGCAGGACTAAATCCAATGCTTATACCACCGGCATCGTGCGCACCCTTCGCCGAATACATCGGTACTCCGACAGTCGCCCCTGTAGTAGTTATATGCCCTGCTTTTGCAATTGCTACACCAACTTCGTAAGCAAGTCCACACGCTCCATCGACAGTTTCCCCGGCGGCAGCTCCTGACACGCAAATCGAATGTTTCATATGTTTGTTTTCTCCATAATCATAAGAATTATAGCATGATTTCTTGAGCCATAGTTAGTTGCGAAACTATAGCTCTTTCAATATTTTCTTGACGAAGATACCTTAGTTGCAACTCATTCCATAAACTCGCCTGCAGATGAGAATGGACCTGGTGGCCATACTTCTTATCCAGCACTAAGCTAGCTGTCACATCTACGACGTGGAGTGATATTGGTCGTCCATCAACGTTATAGCCAAGAAAGTGGGAGTTAACCCAAAAATCCAGCTCCGAGGTAAGACTAGCAAGCTTTGTTTCTGTACTCTGCCACTCTAAGTCACCAAGCATAAATTCGTATTCTGAGTTACTGTCCCTTTGTCTTTCAGCAAGCAATTGGAAAACGGCATGCCAGCTGGGGTGCAACCCATGAACCGGTTCAAGTTCTTCGATTAAACCAAGTGCTATATCTGGAAGTAGTTTTTCGTAACCAACTGTGAGCGCTCTTGTCCTATACGGCAGAGATTCGACTGCCAATCTCTGACTAGCCTGAAGCACTAGGCAAGTAGTCAGTAGTACGCTCCCGGCAACAGATAGTGGCATCGTTGGTAAAATGAGCACTGCTCCAATTTCTGCAACTGGCTCAATTACACTGTCAAACCTGATTTTTTCTAATTTTTCTAACCAGCTATTAGGTAGCGACAATACCTGAACATGCGATTCACTAGCCTCTCTTGGCTGTAACCGTTTCATCCTAGCCTGAACCTGCGCATGCCAAGACGCATCCTCAAGCCTTACTGCAAGAGCATACAAGACATACGGGTCTTCACGTTTCAGTACAGAATCGATTGAGCGAAAATGTAGAGTCCTAAGCGTTCGCTTAGGTGGTACTGCTTTAAGTAACTTCTTGACAGCCGAGGGCACCATGCAAATAACTAAATCTTTTTTGAGCAATCTATCAGTTGCGGAAGCTATCTTTTCCGCTGCTTCTGCTGGTGGAGTTGATTCTACGATACCTAGTTTCAACCGTAAGTTTTTGTCGTCACTGCGGGCCTTGGCAAGTAGTCCATAGTACAGTTCTTCTCTGGTAGAATCTACTGGGTCCAGACCAAGTCTACGTACCTTTTCTCTTGCGCCCGTGATTATTTCTGTCGTTAGTTTAGTATCGGTACCAGGTTGCAAACACATAGATTCTAAACGCTGGATTATTCGAGCGAAATTACTTTTGTCTGCTTGCAGTAACTGGGCTATAAGCTTCGACATAAATGTACGCTATACTACATTTCTTTTGGGTGATAATTACTAGGTGCATTACGCAAGTAGTATTCAATTTGGTCGTTTGTAAGCAAACCTTCTTGAGCACCAACATGTTGCACAACATTCATGGAGTTAATAGGGGCCCAAAGCATAGCGCTAGGGACATCAGCACCGTGCATTAGTGCAGCAACAAATGTCGAAGCAAAACTATCACCTGCACCAGTTCTATCGACCGGAGGAGCAGGATCAGGGTACAGTGGCATACTCCAGCGCTTATTACCGTCAGAAACATAGGCACCGTTTGGACCATCAGTAATTAGTGCGATTTTGATGCCGGCTTCATGCATTTTATTCAATAGATCGTGCATGTCTTCGTGGTTACCGTTAAATACACTGGTTGCTTCTTCTCTGTTCAGAATAACCACTTCACTGCGGGCATATAGTTTCTTTAGACGTTCAAATCCTGCTTCCATTTGGAAAGTTCCAGGCTGAAAAGCAAGTTTAACCTCAGGATTTTCCTCGAGCCACTCAACTACATCGTCGTGATAATGCTCAATTGCCTTCTCGCTAATCGAGCTGAAATACATCCATTTTGGTACATCATTTGCCCTGAACCTTGGCCAGTGATAATCATAATCTTCGTGTTTGATTAATATTGTGCGCTCTTCTTTGTACCAGAGTACGTAGTGATAATTGCTCTGTTTTCCTGGGTTTTCGTGCACGAAACGGGTATCTACACCGTTCTTCTTGAGAGCTCGAACCATGTCGGCACCCCAAGCGTCATCTCCGATGTTAGAAATAAGCCCGCTGCTGAGTCCCAGCCTGGAAAATGCAACCGCTGCATTAGCGGCGTTTCCAACACCTTCGATAACTTGCGCATGATCAAATGGAATCTTTGTGCCAAACGGAATTTCAAGAATAAGCCCTTTGTCGGTTTGTTTGATGTGTTCATATTTATCGATTAGTTTGATAAAAGCGTCTGTAACGACATCTCCGATGGATAGAACATCCAATTTTGCGCGATGATCTGACATATTCTTTAAACCTTTGCCTTTCCAGCGCTATTAAACAATACTATTTTTGATTCCACGACTGCCTGAACAGAGTCAATTACCTCATCCATGAGCTTTACTACTGCATACTCTGTTTTATTCTCTGCAAGTACTCTCTCGAGTGTGTCCCTGAAAGCTCGGCGCATATCACTGTTTATGTTAATTTTTTGAACACCAACCTTTACAGCTTCTTCAAAATAGTGTCCTGGAGTACCGCTTCCACCATGTAGGCTGATATTGCAGTCAATAGCCGCGCGAACCCTGCCAAGCAATTCTATATCCAAAACCTTTGGCACAGGATAAGAACCGTGTAAATTCCCGATAGCGGCTGCGAAAGTATCAATCCCTGTTGCCTCAACGAACGAATGTGCATCTTCCGGCGTGCTAAATGTTTTCTTAATTTCTTCAAAATCGAAGGCTTCTGTGAATACATTACTGCCGCCACCGAAATAATGAGGCTCACTCTCCACAAGTGCACCAGTAAATTTAGCATACTCAACCACACGCTTGGTTGCATCAATTATCTCATCGATTGTTGCTTCGTGGTTTGACTGTGAAATATCAATATGAATAAATTCAAAACCAGCTTCGATACCTGCAATCGCATCCTCAACAGAAGGACTATGGTCGAGATTTATGTACATCTCAATACCATATTCTTGCTTGTAGTTCTCTACCATGTCGCGGATGTTGTCCAGCCCTAATGCATCGACTTCGCCCTGGCTTAGTTCTACCATTACAGGCGAGTTTGTCACCTTTGCGGCCTGCGCTACTGCTACCAACGTCTCTTGATTGTCTAGATTGAAAGCACCAACTGCGAATTTTTCGTTTTTAGCACGATTCATTAATTCACGAGCATCCGAACAATTATTACGTATTTGTTCCAAAGATAAAGCCACTTATATACCCACCATTTATTTGTCTCTATTGTAACTGCTTATGATTGTATGCGCAATCAAATAAACTTCTGTTTTATATTCTGTTAAAAAGAGGGGTGTTGTTGAGAGATTAGAAATTTTCTAGTAAACGATGAGCCTGTAGCATGACATGCTTTGCAGTTAAACCGTAATGCTCCAGTAACTCTGCTGGCGTTCCGGTTTGACCGAATACGTCCTTCACGCCCATTCTAATTACTGGGACTGGCATGTGTTCACTTAAAAGTTCAGCAACCGCACCACCTAGGCCACCTGCTGCTTGGGCTTCTTCTATCGTAATTACCTTTTTCGTCTTTTTAACGCTAGTCAGAATCGTGGCTGAATCTAGCGGCTTTACTGATGGGCTGTGTATGACTTCTGCATCAATTCCATCATGAAATAATAACTCTGCTGCCTCTAGGGCGACAGGTGTCATAGTGCCATTTGCGATAATGGTTATATCTTGACCAGGAGAAAAAACGTAGGCTTTTCCTAGTTCAAACGGAGTTTTTTCTGTAGTCAAAACTGCTGATTTATCACGTGCCAGGCGTATATATCCTGGCCTAGAATCCTTGGCGAGAGCAAGGGTAGCCTTTTCAGCCTCAATATAATCACCGGGTACCACTACGACCATATTAGGCAATACGCGCATTAATGCGACGTCTTCGAGCATTTGGTGAGTGGCGCCGTCTAGTCCGGTGTATAACCCAGCATGAGAACCAACAATTTTAACTGGGCGGTCGTTCAAACATATTGTCGTTTTGATTTGCTCCCAGTTGCGTCCTGGACTAAATGCTGCGTAGCTACTCGTAAACGGTATTTTTCCCATGGCAGCCATACCACTAGCAACTGTTACTAGATTCTGTTCTGCTATACCAACTTCTACAAATCTTTCTGGAAAGGCTTCTGCAAACAAACTTATTTGTGTAGAGTCTGTTAAATCGGCGCACAGAGCGACTACTCTTTCATCTGCTTCTCCGGCCTTTTTGAGCCCTGTGCCGAAACCTTTTCTTATTGGCTCTGACAATGGGTCATGCTTCCAGTCATGAAGAAATAAATCAGCCATGATTTGCCTCGTTTCGAATTTTGCCCTTTAGGGTTCTGAGCTCTTGTAGTGCTACTTTTGCCTGTTCGTTCTTTGGCGGGGCCCCAGCCACGTCAGCAAGCCCTACGGGCATACCGTGCCAGTGATAATCGTATTCCATGTAGTCAACACCCTTACCCGGTATAGTGTGAGCAATAATAACTATTGGCTTTTCTACTATAGCTCTTGCCATAGCACAGGCGTCGATTATGGATTCTACGTCGTTGCCATCAACTTCAATTACATGCCATCCAAATGCTTCCCACTTACCGCGCAAATCCTCTAGTGGCATCACATGCTCAGTCGTGCCGTCAATCTGTATGTTATTTCTGTCTACAATTCCTATGACGTTATGCAGCTTGTATTTTCCGGCTAGCATTGCCGCTTCCCAGATGTTGCCTTCATTTAGCTCGCCGTCACCCATAACCACATAAACCCAGCGGTGGCTGTCTTTGTTGATGTTCATGGCCAGAGCCATTCCACACGCCTGACTGAGTCCTGACCCCAGAGGTCCGCTTGTATTCTCTAGCCCTGGCAGCATCTTTCTTTCTGGATGACCTTGCAGTCTACTTCCAAATTTACGGAGAGTTTTAAGCTCTGATTTATCAAAATAACCAGCGTGGGCCATAGCGGTATAAAGTACTGGTGCACAGTGCCCATTACTAAG
>JAYSZA010000047.1:0-7635 GCA_043727115.1 Candidatus Saccharimonadota bacterium | reverse complement strand
ACAAAGTTAAATAGACTTCTTTCGAAGTCTATTTAGGTGCTTTTGTTTTTGATTAAGAAAATTCTTATCTGCTAAATCGTTGTAATATTTGTATATCTACTGTTATTGCTGCGATTCTTCCTGGATTGAGTAACTGATACTCACCTTGTTATCATCGTCAGCAGGAGATACCGATATATACGCAGACAGGGATTCTTGTTCATAAGAATATGTAGCAACTCCGTTATAGGTAGTAGTAGACAGTTCGGTCCATCCTTTTTCGACATATTCTGATTCTATAAATTCAGTAACTTTTGACAGCTCATCATCAGTTTCTGCTGAAATATTCCACTTACTTTTATCGTCTTGGCTAGATGTCAGTACGCCAACTACTGTCTGATTATCATACATGACGGCTGTATCAGGTAGATCATCTGGCAGTTTTTGCTCTGTGCCATAGCTAACAGAGCCTTCGTCGGTCTTGATGTTTACCGACGAACCGTCTTTGTCTATATCAACATCTGCACCGGTAGCATTTTCTATCACACTTTCTGTTATTTTTTCTGCGTTATTACCACGTGAGAGCCAGAAACTACCTACAGCTAGCAAGATTCCAGGGATTACAAATAGCACTCCTACAATCACTAGCACTATTACCAGTGTCTTGCTGCTGGACTTTGCCTTCACTGGTTCTGCTGTTGGTTTTTCTGATACCGTAGCAACTGGAGCAGTGTCTGTCTGTTTTGGTGTTGGATTTGGATTTACATCCGCCATGAATTGCCTCCCCCAAAGAAAAACTTATTTGATTAGTTCAATGTCACCAAGTAGTGGTACTCGCTTCATTTCTCCGTTAACAGCGCCTATAAGTGCCATAATCCAGAATACAAATAGCGCTATTCCGCCTACGAATCCAACAAGCCAGCCCAAAACTGGAATCATCCAAACAATACTTAGCGCAATCGAAGCAATAAGCAGTACTAGACCTTGGTTCATGTGGAATTTTGCATAAGTTGATTTTTTGGCATCTTCAGATAGAAGTGGCACTAGTATCAAAATACCGATGTAGCTTAGAACTGCGTTCATTTTGTTTTTCTCTACATCGTCTTTAGACGCAGTAGCTTGCGTGTTAGTATTATCTTCTGCCATAACTTTGTAACCCCTCATTAATTCTATATCTAGAATAGTGCTATAGGCTTACGGATGCAAATGATTTTGCTTTAGCGTGGTTTAGAACTCTTCTGTGTCTTCTTGAAAGTTCTGTAGGAAAGCTGGTTGCGTAGTGTGTCTAACACGACCACAAACGATTCAAATGGACGATACAGAGTTGAATAGTGGTGGTTTGGAGCCAGCAGACACAGAAGCTTATTTTTCTGTGATAGATACTCAACTAAACAATAGAAGTCACCGTCGCCGGATACAACTATTGCCTTGTCGTAGTTAGCGATTTCTTTCATCGCATACAGTACTAGCTCTGCATCAGCGTTGCCTTTTGTTACGTGTTTTTCATTCTTTAGCTCTTCTTCTGACATATACATGTCGACTGTTGGCTTCAATACTACTGTATATCCTGCTTCCTGCATTTGTTTATACAAATCTTCGTTTTCTGGCACATAGCCTATGAACATGTATGCCCTATCGACGCCGTATTTGTCTTTTAGGAATGCGCGGAACTTCTTCCAGTCTAACTTCCACCCTGCACGCTGAACACCGAGATTCAGGTTTTGACTATCAATAAATGCAAAGTTAGGTTTTTTTGCGATAGGTTGTTTGTTACGTCTGTTAAAAAATGGTAGTCTTTTTTGTGGCTGATTCATCATACAAATAGTAACAGGTTTGTACGCAAACGCCCTTAGTTTTAGCGTTACAAAGCCCTAGGCAACGAACGCACCCATGACTCTACGGGCAATTGTGCATAGCTAGCCTAGAGACTTAGAAGCACAATACCACTAACTACTACGAATGTTGCGAATCTTTGTAGTATTGTTAAATGTTCTTTGTCGTATTTGTAGGCTAGAAAAGCTGTCATCAACGGAGCTGCTGCGGCTACCGCCGCTGGTATTGCGACGTTGTCAACGTGATCAAAGGCAGCGAACAATCCAACTGCTCCAAGACCACCAAATACTGAGCCTAGGTACATTAATGGAAACTTTAGGGCTTTTTTTAGTTGTCCTACCCTGTCCTTTTTCATCCACAGTATGTAGATTGAGATGGCGACAACAACACCTGTCATTTGGAACATCATATTATTTTGATACCAATTTTGAGTTGAAGCAATATCAAACAGAGCGAACCCGACTCCAAAAAATGTCAAAGCCATTATCGAAAATTTGACGCTTTGTTCAAAGTCCTTTTTGTTGTGATTTGGATCTTTTTTATACGTCAAAAGCGCAATTCCAGCAACGATTACCGCTAGCCCGATAGCTCCGATGATCTTCATCGACGCGCCCAGAAAAAGTACCGAAATAATGGCAGTCAAGACAGCATATGAGTTAGCGATTGGCGCAACAACACCAGTAGCGCCGACGCTGAACGCTTTGACCATTGATATAAACCCACATGTTAGTAATATCGATATACCCAAATACTGTAGAACGCCAATGACCGTTATGTTTGGGAAGCCTAGGAACAAACTAACGATAAAGGTTGTAACAGTAGCCCCAGTTGCGAAGAAAAGATTTATAGTTACTGGAGAAAGCTGCCTTGAATAACGACTAGCAATATAATCTGCTGTTCCCCACCCTACGAGTGGAACTAGACTTAACAATATACCAATCATTATAAAGTCACTCCAGCACGTGCCTTGTTGGCCCATTCATCAGCTAGTTCGTTACCGTTGTGGCCAACATGGGCCCTAACCCACACTAGTTTTACTATTGAACCTTCGTGCAAGTCAAAAAGTTCCTGGACGATATCTAGATTCTGAATCTCACCTTTAGTAGATTTTTTCCATCCTTTTGCTTTCCAACCTGGAGCCCACTTGGTGACAACATTAATCCAGAACTCACTGTCGGTATGGATTTCACACTCTTCCCCTTTGGAATACTTGATTGCAGCGATTAACGCCTTTCCTTCCATACGAATATTGGTTGATGTTTTGTCAGAGCCCAGAACAACTGGTTTATGATTCTCGATTACTGCAAACCCACCTGGACCAGGATTAGGGCTGCAGCTACCATCTGTATAAAAAATTCTAAGCATTATTATAGTTTAGCCTATAAAACATGAATAAGTTCTTATTTAAAAAATTGTTACTGAACTATAAATAGATTAACCGGCGCAGGAATGGATGTACTAGTACCTATAACTGCATCTTGTATCTGTACACTATCCAGTAGTAGCGGGTTGTGTAATCCAGCCATAAAATCAGGATTTATTCTATGTGACAAAGCAGCTTCCCTTATTCTATCTTGTACAGCGGTGTGTTGTTCCTCCACGAAAGCTGGCAGTCCTAGCGCTTTCTTTACAGCCCCTACCTCACGCGCTACTTGCCTTCTTCTTGCTACAAGTCGAACATATTCTGCATCTATCACCTCTAGTTCAGCCCTGTGTTCGTCAAGCCGTGCTCTTAAACTTAAAACTTCGAAAGATTCTGTTTCACACATAATTTGACCTGATTATATCTTGATTTGTGCACGCAGAAAACTGCATGTGCTTAGGCTGGTTTACTTTTTAGCTTTCGATTTCATTTTCTTATACTCATCGTAGGTCATGTAGGTTTTGGTATCTTTGACTTTGTCTACAAATAAAATTCCGTTTAGGTGGTCGACTTCGTGTTGGATTACGTGCGCCACAAGTCCACTGAATTCTTTTGTTTGTTTAGTGGCGTTTTCGTCAAAGTACTCCAACTCTATTTTTTTGTAGCGTGAAACTTTGGCAAATAGTCCTGCTTTGCCAGTTCCGCTACTAATACAGCCTTCCCACATCTGTGATTTTAACCCAAAAGTTTTGGTGATTTTTGGGTTAATAATTACGAGCGATAACTCTTCCATATCGTCACGTATCGCTGTAGTTTGTAGCTCAATAACGGCAACAGCGAGTGACGAGCCAACTTGAGGAGCGGCCAAACCGATTCCAAGTTTTTTGGCAACTAGCAGCTTACGCATTTCTATAATTAGCCCTTTAATCTCGGTCGTGACGATTTGATTCAAATCGACTTTTTTCGCTCGCTCCCGCAATATCGAATCCCCAAACTGAGATATCTTATATGTTTTCATAGATAAATTATTCTGTGTTTCTGAGGCAATGCCGAGAGTATCGCGTGGATACTGTCCGCCTTCATGAAGACAGTAGCCGTATTTAATATTGGATGGAAGCCGACTTCTTTTTCTCTCAATAAATCTTCATCAAAGATAATTTCTACATGATGAGAATTTGAGTTAAGACAACAAAATAACGATACAGAACCAGGCTTAACGCCCAACATATTCTCTACCTTTTCTGGGCTACAAAATCGCACCTTTTTCTCTTCTAAATCTGCAGCGAGTTGCTTCAAATCAAGTTTTTTAAGTCCAGGCATTATTACCAAATACTGACGTTTGCCTTTGTCGTCCTGGATAAATAGATTCTTTATTTCTGTTCGGCCCGGTAACTCAGCCATAGCCTCTTCAATTGTGAAGACGGCTTTGTGCCCAAGCAGTTCGTACTCAATAGCAAGTTTTTCCAAAAACTCTAAACAGTCTTTTTGGTCTACCATATAATTGTCCCGAAATAATCATCAACTGTTTCTGCTCGTCTGACAAGCTGAACTTCCCCATCCGTTTCTAGCAACACTTCTGGAGATTTTAACAAGCCGTTATAGTTGAATCCCATGGCGTGTCCGTGTGCACCTGCGTCGTGTATAACAAGAACATCACCAGGATTACATTGTGGTAGTTCCCTGTCGATAGCAAATTTATCGTTATTCTCACATAGTGAGCCGACAACATCATATGCTTTGGTTACATTTGTGTCATTATCATGGCCCAAAACTGTGATGTGGTGGTACGCACCGTACATTCCAGGGCGCATTAAATTGTGCATAGACGCGTCAACGCCTAGATAAGTTTTGTATTTATTCATAACATAGCGGACGGTCGTAACTAAATAGCCGTGTGGGCCAGTCACGAACCGACCGTTTTCTGTATAGATTCGTAACCCAGAATCTTTAAAAACACTCTCTATCTCCTTAGAAACAGCAGATAAATCCAGTGGTTGTTGACTAACTTTGTAGTTCAATCCAAAGCCACCGCCAAGGTTCACGAAGCTAATTTTGATTGGAGATTTGGCTTCTATTTCTACAATTGCGGCACGCAGAAGCTTGGCTGTTAAGCCAAAATAGCTTGAATCTAGTTCGTTTGAAGCTACCATCGTGTGTAATCCAAACTCTTCAATGTTCGACTTTGTTAGCATTGAATACGCTTCAACTAATTGCTCAAGGCTCATGCCGTATTTTGCTTCTACCGGATTGCCAATAATTTCGTTTCCTGTCTGCGCGTTACCGGGATTATATCTAAGAGCAACTTTAGGGTAAGCTCTGCCATTCAATGCATCAACAAATACCGGAACTTGGGCGAGGTCATCTATATTGACTGTGGCGCCCATTTCTATAGCCAGTTCAAAGTCCTCTAAAGGAGTGTTGTTGCTGGTATAGAAAATATCGGTGCCTTTTATTCCCATGCGCTTGACCATTTCTAATTCTGCTCTAGTCGAACAATCAAATCCCATTCCTTGCTGCTGAAGAACTTTCATGATTCCTGGTGTTGGACATGCTTTGACAGCGAAGAAATTCCTGTAATCTTTAGCCCAATCAAAAGCCTGATACAGTTCCTTGCAAGTATTCCGTATTCCTGCCTCGTCGTATATATAAACCGGGCTGCCGAATTCAGAAACTATGTTTGAGACTGTTTTTTTATCAAATGGTAGCGATTTTTTCATGCGTTTTAGCTCCAATATTATTGTAAATTGCACCTAGGAATATGATTGCTCCACCGATTGCTTCGGTCAAAGTTGGTTCTTCACTCAAAAGCAAGAAATTAACTATCAGAGCAAAAAATAGTTCAGATGCAAGAATAATATTACCCATATTTACATCATAGTTTGCGAAACCAATAACAAGCAGATAGCCTATAGTTACAAGCAAAATTCCAAATATTATCGATACAAATATTGCCTCTATTTTCCACTCAACAGCAAAGACTTGCCCGCTGCCCAATAGTAGTATTAAACCAAGTATAGCTCCTGATAATGACTGGAGGAGAACGACCGTTTCTCTCTTGATATCCTTAAGTAGCTTTCTTAATGCATGTGCCGTCCCTTCTAACAAGCCCGACAGTATCCCTAAAAGAGTTCCTGTAGAGAAAGTATTAGCAGAGAAAGGATGTACGAAAACTGCTAGCCCCACTAGAAGCAGTACAATTGAGATAATTTTTTTGTTTGTAATTTTTTCTCCAAATGCAAAACGTCCCCAGAGATATGTTGCTATCATGCTACCGACATATAGCATAAAGAGCGCATTCGTCACCTTAATTGAAGTTGCAGAATATGTAAAACAAACTATAGAAAGTGGAAAAACTACAGTGAAACCTACTAGATATTTAACTTTTTCTTTCGGGACTTTTAGGTTAACTCTTTTGATAATAATTATCAGAAGAATGATGACTGTTGCTGCTAAACTCCTTGCGACAACTTGGCCAAACTCGCTAAAGTATTTGTCCATTTCTCTAATCCATGAACCAAAAGTACTAAGTATTGCAGCTGTAGCTAGTAGCGTCCAGAAACCCTTTCGCCTGTTCATCAAACTAGCTCAGTGATAGCGATTCTTGTCTGCTGCGTTGTGTTGCGGTCACGAATAGTCACTGCATTGTCAGTCAATGAATCAAAGTCAATAACGACACAGTAAGGCACGCCGATTTCGTCTGCCCTGCGGTAGCGTTTACCAATATTTGCGTTGTCGTCCCACAGAACTGCTCCGTGATTTTTCTTCAGAGCTGCGTATACTTCGCGGGCTTTGGCCACAAGTTCTGGTTTGTTTTTGAGCAACGGACCAACTACGTATTTAACCGGCGCTATATTGTCAGGCAACGCTAGGTAAACGCGCTTTTCACCGTTAATCTCGTCTACTTTATAGGCGCTAGTTAATACAGCCATGATAGTGCGCTCTACACCAAAACTTGGTTCTATGACGTGTGGGATAAATGGTTTACCGCCAGCTTTAGGGGTGTATTTCATGTTCTTGCCACTGACGCGTTCTATGTTGGCTAAATCGAAGTCTGTTCTGTAGGCAAGACCCAGTAATTCTTTGCGGCCAATCGGGAAATCAAATTCAAAATCTATTGTGCGCTTACTATAGTGTGCGCGGTCGTCTTCCGGAACTTCTAGCTCATGGACTGCTGCTGCTGGAAGACCAAGCACCCTGCACCATTCATGTATGGAAGCGCGTAACTTTTCAAAACTTTCTTCCCATTTTTCCGGCTCTACAAAATACTCGATTTCCATTTGTTCAAACTCGCGTGAGCGGAATATAAAATCTCTAGGGGAAATTTCGTTACGGAAAGCCTTTCCCTGCTGAGCAATACCAAAAGGTAAATCCGGATACAAAGTATCGACAACATTCTTGAAATTAGTAAAAATCCCCTGAGCGGTTTCAGGCCTAAGATAGCTGACACTCGATTCGTCGGC
>JAYSZA010000046.1:0-7652 GCA_043727115.1 Candidatus Saccharimonadota bacterium | reverse complement strand
TATAGACGAGCAAGGCCAAGCAGATGCTGGACGAACCAACCTCAAGTTGGTTTGAAGCCGCTAATACCCCAACCGTAAGGTCGTGGGAAGTTTATTTTGTAAAAAATGCTCTATAAATAAGTAGCTACACGCGCCACGGTTTCGTCAAGCCCATACATCGCCGTATCAATAGTAAAATACGCAGCTATAGACCCAGTTGTTCGTTATCGATAACTTGAGCATTTTTCACAAAATCCACTATGTATTCTTCGGCCTCACTTATGTCACCTTGAAAATCACCGAATGTAGAGCTGTAAGCTTTAAAAACCATGAAAGTGTTACCGATGACTGCGAGGAATGGTGTGTCGTTCAAGATTTTTGATACGTCCTTAGGTCTATACACTGCTCTATCACCCTGCGCATAAACCTGTGTGCATGCCTGAGTAGCCACTGCAGGAAGATTATCATTTTTGCCGAAAATATTGACGTAGTCGTTTAGCTCATCAAGCTCGCATTTGTCTGGTTTCTGAAATAGTCTATTGATTGTTTCGTCAAATCCTGTCTGTCTTACATCGATTTTTCCCTGAGGCGTTTCGAGCCTGATACGTGCAAACTGTATCGTTATCTCACCAGCTGGTCTGAGATATTCTGTATTCACATCCTTGCTATCTAGTGCGTATACTTTAAAGTTTCTGTTTTGTGCGTGTCTGTTGCTGCTATATTCTGAAAACCAAGTCATGCCGACACCCACTGCAAAAACTAGGAGGCCACTGGCAATTAGTGCTACTAAAACCTTTCTGTTTTTGCTAGCAACAAGTTTGTCTTTGCTAAGGCTTTTTCTAAATAAATGCACTAGAAGAACTATCATAATGGCAGCAAAAATGAATGGACCAATTACAATCATAATTAGGAAGAAAGTGGTTCCGTTACCACAGCTGCCATCTATGCATAACCAAGCAAAGTTATTCATGTAAGTAATACTAGCAGAGAAAATTGACCTGGGCTAAAACTATGACCATCACAGAGTGGGAATACTCTAACTTGCTTAAGTAAAAATACTTACCTACAATCGATAGTATGGAATTTATAAAATTATATGCACTAAGTTTTGTGAGTTTGCTTGCGTTAGACGGAATATGGCTGACAAAAGTAGCACCGAAGTTCTACAGAAGTAACATCGGTCATTTCATGGCAGAAAACCCTAACCTACTAGCCGCAGGACTTTTCTACCTTATATACATAGCTGGGTTAGTTGTGTTTGTGGTTCAACCAGCAGTTGGCGAGAAGTCGTTATTGTATGCTGTAAGCCGTGGAGCCCTATTTGGCTTAGTCGCCTACGCAACGTTTGATTTAACATCACAGGCTGTGTTCAAAGATTGGCCCGTAAAGGTAACTATTGTAGACATGATTTGGGGCACAGTTCTAACTGCAGGTGTCTGCACTCTAGCTACTTGGCTATTCTTGAGATTCTTTAGTTGAGAAGATAATCTAGGGTTTTTCCACGTTTACGAGTTCGACGTCGAATATTAGCATGGAACTTGCTGGGATTGATCCCTGTCCATTGGGACCATACCCGAATTCAGACGGAATAACTAAGCGACGCTTGCCACCGACTTTCATACCGAAAATACCCTGTTCCCAACCGGCTATTACTTGTCCTGAACCCAAAGTAAATGCAATTGGGGTAATTTGATTTTGGTCATCTACAGAACTTTGGTCAAATAAAGTGCCGTCCGTAAGCCATCCCTTATAAACTACGGCTGCGGTGTCCCCAGAGGCTGCTTCTGGCCCCGTACCAACGACAGAGTCTTGTATCATAGTTGATTCTGCGTTTTCGTACTGCTCGTAGTTTTCGAAGTCGGTTGGAGATAGAAGCTGTGAAGCCTGATTTGCAGAGGTATTGTCTCCCTGCACCTTGAGGCTGTTGCCGGTCTGTGCATTTTCTGTCGTTGGTTTTGCCGATTCTAGAGGAATATCAACAGCCGGCTTGGCACTTGAGCTTGAATCGGACTTCTGTGTTTCTAGGAGGAAATATGCACCTCCGCTAAGGCCAACAAAAGCCAAAACTATAATTAACACAAATAGTATTGTTTGTTTCTGCATATGCTATATATTCTAACCTTTATGCCCAGCTGTTGCCAACGTCAGAAATATTTTGGCCTGAATGTATGCTCTTTTGAACCAGTCCTTCGTACATACCTACATGCCAGAAGCCGCTGCAATATCATTACAGACTGAAACGTCCTCCATTATTTCTCTACAGTAATTTATGGCCAATACCAAGCCTACTTTTCTGTCACTTTCGGTACAGTCTTCAATAAGTGCGACGAAATTAACTGCAACCAGCTGAAGCACAAACGGATAAGCACAGACCTCCTCGCTAGGTGGTATATGTGGGAGTTCGAACTCTGGCGTTGCCATATAGAATATACGGTACAAGCTTTTCCGTGATAAATCAAATATCCGATTCTCAATAATTACCATCTGTTCAGAGCGTATACTTAAGACTATGGAAAGCGTAAGCGTGAATACACGGCCGACTGCCGGAAAGATTACCGAAGAAGTGCTGAATAGCACTGTGCATGGCCTCGGTGCAATTGCCGGAATTGTCGGATTGATACTGGGTATTGTTACGATTCAGGGTTCAACTAGTGCCAAGATTGGCTTTATCATCTACGGCGTATCACTGGTGATACTAATGACGATGTCGTCGCTCTATCACGCGCTGTATTTCAGTCGGGCAAAAAAAGTATTCCAGAAACTAGACCATAGCAGTATTTTGCTACTTATCGCCGGAAGTTATACGCCGTTTGTTCTATGTCTATATGGAGGATGGCAAATGCTATTGATGCTGGTTTTTGTCTGGTCAATAGCGGTAATTGGGATAGTAATAAAGACGGCTATGCCAAAAACTGCAAAACGAATTGGCGTAGGCCTGTACATTGGATTTGGTTGGTTGGCGCTGTTGCTTGCACCTAGATTTAGCAATCTTGGCGGAACAGTAGCAACGTTACTTATTGCTGGCGGCGTGCTCTATACACTGGGTGCATGCATGATGGCATTCAAGAAGCCCTTCATGCATTTTGTCTGGCACGTTATGGTTGTGCTGGCGGCTTGTCTGCACTTTTTTGCTATTGTAAAACTTGTCTAACGGGTTGCTGGCGGTGCTTTTTCCATTTTCTGTGAGTTACCCACGCTCCAAGTGCTAGGGCTATGCCAGGTATTATTCCAACACCTGCCCAAGTCCACTGCTCTAGAATGATATTTGGTGTGTCCTTTTTAATCTCACGTGCTTCTGAGACAAGTTCTGTTCGTTCATTGGTCATAACAATCGCAGCTTCTTCATTAATAAGACCCTCAGACTTGAGATAAACGCTCGATAATGCGAGTGCACCTGCGGTGGCTTCTAAGTCTTCAGTACGCTCTACCTTATCATCATAATCGGCTCGGAGATCGTGGTATATGACTTTATCGTACGCCACCGCTATTCCAACTCCAGCTGTGAAACCAATACCAAAATATATTAAACCATTTCTCGTGTTGTCAGGTAATATTGTCTCCCCAGTTCGAACAATTTCAGCGCTCATAAAGTCAGTATCCGTTTAGCCGGCAGTAAAAGCAAGCTTAAGCTGCTTGGTGCTGTTCTATAGCCTGGTAATGCAAATGGTCTAATATGTCGG
This sequence comes from Candidatus Saccharimonadota bacterium, assembly GCA_043727115.1. GTDB lineage: Bacteria > Patescibacteriota > Saccharimonadia > Saccharimonadales > SZUA-47 > JAYSZA01. The sequence goes on along the minus strand of JAYSZA010000046.1, from coordinate 3,993 downwards.
CCGCTTTTTCAGGAGCAATACCAATTCTTATACTGTGCCTATTGGGAGTAAGGTCAAAGTTATCGTTTTGCGACTGTTCAGATTTGAGTTCACTGTTGAATGCCAACATAATTAAATTATCAAAAATACTTCTGTCAAGTCGGTGTCCGACCATAGTGACCATAGTCATATTGCTAGAAACTTCTATGCTACTACCTGGTCGTGCAACACTACGGATAGCGTCCTGAACAGCTTCTGAATCGGATGCATTTACGAAATATTTCTGGTCATCTACCCCGTCACCTTTTGTGTCCAGAAGAGCCACGCCACGTTCTCGCATTGCTTCCTCGTAGGCGCTAAGTCGTCCGGTTGCCTCGAACATGCCGGGTTCATTAACACGTACAATAACAACATCTTTCATCAGAGAAAGTGCAATTATACGACCACTCCGGGCTTCTGCACGTGCAGTGTCGTTGTCCAGCAGAGTTGGCAACATATTGGTATCAAATGTACTGCGAATTTCGGTTGGAATGTTTCCTAACATCAGAGGCACGACAGCGGTAGGATGCACCAAACCAGTGCCGTTGAAGCCTAGTTCACGTAGTTCGGCGTAAGTTAAGTGTTCGATGTGCTTTGCACGGTCCTTGCCAATTAGCCTAGGGTCGGTTGACATAGCAGGACCATCAGTTAAGTTGTAGTTCATGCTTGCGTTAACAGCATAAGCTGCCAGACCACCACTAATATCAGAGCCGCCATGATCAAAAGTCTCTAAGTGCCCGCCTATTCTTGTAGTGTTGCCTGGAAGAACGTATTTCTTTTTTGGGTCAAAAAACATATCAAACCAATTACGCCAAGATTCGGGATCGGTACCAAGATCATGCGGCGCAGAACCTGGATCAATTAGCGTAAAGCCCATATCTCGGTACATCTCTGCCTGTAATTGTTCTCCAAGCATTGATACAGCATGTCTTCCCTGCCTAGCAGCGTCCCTAATACGACTTGGGATTGTTACTATATCATCGGTTTTTTGTCCTAGCCCACGACGAATAGCAAAATAACGATCGGCAACGACGTCGGTAACAAATTTGGAAACCTCTCCGACCTGCGGATCCATATACTCATCGTGTCCACGGAGAAGAAGAATTGTGACTTTATCGCCTTCTGGTTCGTCGCTAATCTTTCCGGGCGCAGACACAACAAAAACATTGGACTGCTCTGCCCAATACATAGACTGTTGTACAGCCTCAGCAGTAGCGTTAGAAGTTCCGCCGGCTTTGGCGACTAAAAATTCTGACATATTGAGTATGAGTATACAATAAATTACTAGTTTTTTAAATTATCTGTTAAACAAACATTGCTATCTGTGTTACTACGATTATTTAAAATTATGGTTAAGAATATTAAATTTCAGGGGTCACCTCGAGAATTAATATGGTAAAATAAACCAGAACAAGTAACCTGTGAATAATAAACTGTCTGCCTCTGTACGTAGCTCACCCAAATTCGGGAGAGGATTCTCGAATTTGAAAGGAGGCGGCTTGATTAAATCATCCTAAAGTGCAAAGAAACTTGTTTTGTTGGCAACTTGGATGAGATAATCATCACACGTCGACGCGGCCCCATCGTCTAAAGTGAGAATTGCCGGTGGCAGTTCGCAAGGAAATCTTCTTCTGAAAACTTGTTTTCATGAACGAAGTTTCGGGCCTGCGGAACGCGGGTAGGACATCTTAACCGTTTGATTCGATAAATGGTTAATGATAAGTAAAACATATACAATTATAATCATCCCATTTCGGCCCCATCGTCTAACGGTTAGGACATCAGATTCTCAATCTGGCAATACGAGTTCAATTCTCGTTGGGGTCACCACGAAAATAACTAAATAAAAAGGTATAATCAATTCATGCTTTCAATTATTGCATCCTCGGCTAATTCCGCGTCCCATAGTTATAACGTGCCTTGGTTCATGTATGCTATCGTAATCGGCGCACTAGTCGGCTATGCTCTAATCGAAGCCCATCACACCAAAAAGGACCACATCATCCAGTTCAAGGAAGCCCTACACTGGTCAATATTCTATGTCTCGGTAGCTCTACTGTTCACAATTCCGGTCTTCATATTCATTGGCTCTCAAGCCGCCGGAGAATACCTTGGTGCTTGGGCAATTGAAAAAGCACTTAGCCTAGACAACTTGTTTGTTATTGGGCTGATATTTGCTAGTTTCAAAGTCAGCCCAAAACTAGAACGTCGTATGCTGAACTACGGTATTGCCGGAGCTATATTCTTTAGATTTCTGTTTATCGTGGCGGGCACAGCACTACTGCAGAGATTTGAATGGGTGAGCATAATATTTGGTCTAATCTTGATGCATGCTGCCTGGAAAGCGCTCCAGGAAGCCAGAGGTGGTGGTGAGCGTGAAGAGAAAGTTGAAATCACTGAGAAGTGGATGTGGAAGACAATCACAAAGGTATTGCCTGTTTACCCAGAGTTTGTTGGTCACAAAATGACAGTAGTCAAAGACGGCAAACGGATGCTTACGCTAATGGCGGCAGTCGTGCTTCTGATTGAGCTAACCGATATCGTATTTGCAGTCGACAGCGTACCAGCGGTATTGGCAGTTAGCCCAGACAGGTTTATTGCCTATTCTAGCAACGTTTTTGCCCTACTGGGTCTGCGTGCTCTGTTCTTTGTCTATCAGTCTGTTGCCGGCAAATTCTGGGCTCTATCCTGGGCACTGTCCGGTATTTTGGCCTGGATTAGTTTCAAGATGATCACGGCTCCACTTGGATTCCATGTCAATATCGGTGTTAGTCTAGCGGTACTGTTCACTCTACTTGGTGGAAGCGTCATTGTTTCACTCAAATGGCCGAGAGAAATAGAAGAACACCCAATTCACATTCAAGACTAGTTTTGTTCTGCCTACCTAAAGCTGCAGTTGTTGTAGGTATGCGACTAGTTCGCGCGGAGTAATCTCTGCTTTGATTAGATAGCCATCCGCGAGTTCCTCTACCTTTTTGCGGACATCTTCTTTTTGGTCTAGATTAGTAGTTATAATAATTTTTCCTGCTACAGGAGGCTGTACTTTAGGGTCCTTGATCTGATATAGCAGGTCAACGCCGTTCATTGTTGGCAGCATGATATCTAGAAGTATAATATCAAATTTCCCCGTCAGCGCATGGTGTAGGCCCAGTTCACCGTCATCAACTACGACTACATCGTAACCAGCGTTCGTTAGCGCTCGGGTGTACAAATCACTTATGAAGCGCTCGTCCTCAATGCACAATACTCGTTTTGGTGATGTCTGTGTGGTTGTTGGTTGCTGTTGTGACGGTTCCATCCCGTTAGAAATCCTTTCCGTGTATGCTCTTGCTTGTTTTGTTATTAAGTTTTTTCATTATGATAAATTTCCTACGGGATCCATATTAATTCCTATACAGTGAATGATTTTTTATCCAGCCGTGTGCTCCTCTGATGATACCATCCTCACCTTCGACTTGTTCAGAAGAGATTTGGTCATATGGAAGTATAGTAAATGTAAAAATACTGCCTTCCCCTTCCTTTGATCTAACCCAGATATTGCCTCCGTGTGCTGTTACCAATGCTTTAGACAAAAATAGCCCAAGACCAGTACCACCAACTTGAATGCTGCTCTTGTGGCTGCGATGGAATTTCTGGAATAGCTGAGGCATGACAGATTCTGGAATTCCCATTCCGAAATCCTGGACGCTTGTTTCGACTAGACCATTTGCGTTTAGTTTAGAATCTATAACTATCTTGTCAGCTTTTCCGCTGTATTTGATTGCGTTATCGACTAGGTTATTTATGACTTCATGAATGCTGATTCTGTCTGCCGCAATCGGTGGTAGATTTTCGGCTACATGTAGTTCAATATGCTTTCCGTGCACCCTAGCTCTGAGCTCCAAGTCGTCAACCGCTACTTTCAATATGACTGCCCAGTTTTCGCTACGTAGCTTCAAAGCTAACTGGTCTTCTTCTACTCTAGCGACATTCAAG
>JAYSZA010000045.1:0-7729 GCA_043727115.1 Candidatus Saccharimonadota bacterium | reverse complement strand
CTTGGTTACTTCGTTCCCAAGAAGTGTTAAAGGGTACTTTGTGCACTACATACGAGCACTACTTGGCTACCAGATGGGTTGTATTTCGTAATTGGGGTGATAGACATCTATAACTTTGTACCGTTGATAACAACCGATGAGTACATAGCCTTAAATGCCCAAGTGTCAACAGATTTTGGCAAGTCAACAAAGGTCAGAACAAACAATAGTAAACGACTTGACTATGGTCTGCTGAGAGGAAAGGTTATATGTGATTTCTGCGATGCACCTATGCAATTCCAACACACACCCATAAAACGTGGCAAGAATGCCGGCACCATGCTTGTAAGCTTTTACTGCAGGAATAAAGAATGCCTACGCCATGATAAAGATGAACAGCATAAACAAGGAATAAAACTACTCAAGAGTATACGTAGTACATATGTGCTGTCGGCAATTGAATGGGAGATTCGACATGCTACAAAGAGAAGTAAAAAAGCTTACGACCTCTATGTACACAGCTTAGAAACTAAACTAGCTTCTGAACGTGCAATCACAAAACGTAAATTACAAGAAGCCCAGCAAGACTTAAAGAAGAACGAACAAAGATTGATTAAGTATTCAGACCTACATGTAGAAGACCGTGAGGCATACGAACGCTATCATAAAGGCAAAATAGAACACCATGAGCAACTTATTCAAAACGCCAAACAAAGCATTGAAGACAATAACAACAGGTTAAAAGACCTAGAAACTGCGTTGCCAACAGAAGAACAGTTTTACGAACTCATCCAACTGTATCTGTTAGACCTACTGCAAGCATCTGAATTAACTAGGATAGACTTGATTTGTAATGAACTCGTGTCGAACCTACGTGCTGGAAACGATTCTGTATCTGTTATAAAGCTAAATCCACCATACAATATGCTGGTGGATTTAGCCGAAATATCTTCTGGTCGGGGTGAGAGGACTTGAACCTCCGACCTCACGGTCCCAAACCGCGCACTCTAGCCAACTGAGCTACACCCCGATAGTGTATATGGTGATTAATTGTTAATGTTGTCCTTTCGAGAAAGCAAGTGCGCGGTACCCGCGGTCACCTCTGGCGACCCCCGAACTTGCGCGATTGGCAACAAGTTGCCATCGGAAGATTCGTTTCCGAAATGTCACAGACATTTCTCACTCTAGCCAACTGAGCTACACCCCGGGAATCAGTGTGTGATGATTCGGTTGCCATTTTGCCAACAAAACAAGTTTGCTTGGCAAAATCACCAACCGAATCAAGCTACTGATTCTTCAATTTTGTGAATCCTCTCACAAAATTGGAAAAACTGCAAAGCTACGTAATTCAACAGAGGTGATTATAGCTTATTAATTACTTTTTGAACAGTCTATTTATTTTTTAAACTTTCAGATGTGAGGCTAGTTTGGAATTTTGCTGCGGAAGTTTGAACTGTGGCTGTACGCTTTGGTACTGCCCATTCAAAAACCGTAAAGTGGAATATCTAAAATAGCCCACACTCTGTATGTTTAAACTATTTGGCGAATTCTATTGCTCTAGTTTCGCGGATAACATTCACTTTGATAGTACCAGGATACTGCATGGTACTTTCGATTTTGTTGGCTATATCACGAGCCATTTTAATCGCACCTAGATCATCAACGTTTGTAGGTCGTACAAATACACGTACTTCACGGCCTGCGCTAATTGCGTAGACTTTCTCGACGCCTTCGAAACTCATTGCGGTGTTTTCCAAATCACGCATGCGTTCTACGAAATTTTCTGCACTGATATTTCTAGCTCCTGGACGGGCAGCAGATACGGCATCAACTACGCGGATTATTAATGCTTCGACAGTCGTAGCTTCAACATCATCGTGGTGTTGTTCTGCCGCTTGTGCCACTGCTTCAGGGACTCCGTATTTACGAGCCATTTCTCCGCTGATATGGTGATGCTTACCCTCCATTTTGTGAGTAAGAGCTTTACCCATGTCATGAATCAGCGCGGCGTACTTGGCGGTTTTGACATCGGCACCAAGCTGCTCTGCCAAAATACCAGCTATATGAGCCATTTCTGTCGAATGCTTAAGTACGTTTTGTCCGTAGCTAGTACGATATTTCAATTCCCCGAGTAATTGCAGGATTTCTTTTGGTATACCGACGATTCCGACTTCTCTTGCAGCATCTTCACCAGCACGCATTACGTCTTTCTGGACTTCTTTTTGTGCTTTTTCAACAACTTCTTCGATACGTCCAGGATGGATGCGTCCGTCCTTCATTAGCATTTCCATAACCACAACAGCCGTGGCTCTACGGATAGGATCAAACGAGCTCAAAACTACCATTCCAGGGGTTTCATCGACCATAATATCGACACCTGTTGCTTTCTGGATAGCCTGGATATTTCGACCCTCTTTGCCGATAATGCGACCCTTCATTTCATCATCGGGTAATTTAAGCGAGCTAATTGTTCTCTCTGCTGTTACATCACTAGCCATGCGTTCCATAGCTGTTACGAGCACCATACCTGCAAGTTCCTCTGCGTTTTCTTTTGCTTCATTTTGTAGCTTGGTCACAAGCCCTAGCAAATCATCCTTAATGTCACGCTCTGTCATCTTCATCAGCTTGTCAGCAGCATCTGATTTAGTAAGCTTGGCGATTTTTTCTAATTTTTCTTGTTGCTTTGAACGAATAACTCTAATTTCGTCTTTTAGGCTCTCAACATCTGATTCGGCTGCACGCATTTTTTCTGCACGTTTATCTAGCTCATCTAACTTTTTATCTAGGTTAGTCTCACGGTCCAGTAGCCGTCTTTCTATATCTTTGATTTCCTGTCGACGTTTGTTGTCTTCTCTGCGTGCTTCGTCTGCAAGCTTAAGAGCTTCTTCTTTTGCCTCTGATATAAGTCGCGCAGACTCCCTTTTAGCCTTATCCTTTTCTTTGTTTACTTCAGCCTCCGCTGAGCCGATTTTCTGTTTAGAAACATACGTACTAGCCCCAAAGCCAGCACCAAGCGCAACAACTGCTGCAACTATAGTAATAGGATCCATTTTGATGGACTTGCCCTTTCTATCGATTTGTTCAAGAATCTAAACAAACAATCACTATCACTTCTTTAGTTTGTTTTTTTCTTAGAACACTTTTTCGAAATAAAATAATATAAAAATTCGGTTGATTTGTCCCTCTTTATTTGGGCCAAACTACTTCAATAATACGCCACTAATCCACTTGGGCGCAATTATTATTTTATTTGCTTGCCGTAAACAATAAACCTGTCCTCAAATGACTTGGTCTCTTTGTTGTATTTTCCCGAACATGTCATCAACTTTATATCATGTTCACCAGCAACTTCAGTAGCGAGAATTTTAGACATATCTACTTCTATTGCTACTACTTGTTCTGTCCTGGTAACTTCATAGTTAATCTTTTCGCCGGTTCCCTTTTCTATTTCGAATTTTGCACCAACTGCTAATTTATTGACGTTTTTGAATACTCCTGGACCAGTCCAGCCAGATACATGGCCAAGTATCAATGACGAACCGACTGCGTTACCTGGGCGAGCACCTTCGTTATACCAACCTGTATCATATATATTTTTTGGCGTATCAACTGCTCCGCCGGGCGTAACACCAAGACTCTTTATACGAGAGAATACATTGATGTCCGGGATTCTTAAATATCTAGGATCTTCGGGGTTCGAGGGCATAAATGAAAGTATTGCACTTTCCGGTATATGTTCTTCGCTTGGTTCATCGCTTGTGCCTTCTGAGACCCCCTGTTCGTCTTTGGTTATGTTTTCCCCCAGGGTTGCTATCTGTTCTTTTGCCTCATTATTTGTTACGAATGACTGGATACTCACAAGTAATGAAAAAATAAATACGGTGACACCAAAGCCATACATGGTTTTCTGCAGTAAAGATAATTTCCTTTTACCAGAAGCATATACACTAATATTTTCATCAGGATATGGCCCGCTTTCTTCCGGTAATTTAGACCTGTGTACGGCGTTTAGAGCAATGGTGTTATCGCGAGTGTGCCTTGTCTTGCTTGGACGATTTGTTGTTATCACGCTTGATTGTTTTGTTTGCTGTAGAGGCAATCTAGCAAGTGGTGTTTCCTGCACAGCAGGTGAGCTAATCTTTGGTGCGGATAGATTTGTCGTTCTACTGATCAGCGGAGATTGGGGGGCTTTATTTTGTACAGGAGACAAAATAGTAGTTCTAGTTCTCGAATTGACCTGTCCAACGCGCGGGTTGTAAGAGTCGTATTTTTTCATACGGCCATTAAAATTCGAATTACTTAAGCTATTATTTTGTGACGTCATATTCTTTCTATACAAGTAGTGCACCCCGCAAGAATTCTAGCAGGGCACACTACTTTTCTTATATTTTAAAGTGAGTCTATCTGCGTCGTTGTTCAGCTAACTTCAATCCACCAACTACACTCAAAGCAGCGAGTGCGCTTAGAGCTGCCGTTAGAGGGCTTGTTAGAAGTGAGGCTATACCTGTATCTGGAGTTGTAGGAGTTGTTGTAGGAGTTGCCTTAACAAGCAACAATACGTCATTTCCGTCTACTCCCGCATCGTAGTTAATCTGGTAAGTGTATCCAGCAACAGTGAAGCTGTCACCGTTTGCTAGGCCCGCAAAAGTACCAGTAATAGCATCTGTTTCGTCATTTACAATAATTGCGAATGTATCGTTTGTCTCTGGCTCGTAACTTGCAAGTCTTGAAACATTTAGGGTCGTGGCAGTTCCTAGGTCAACTGTACCGACAACTGTCATGGAGTCATATTCCGTACATTGAGCAGCGCCGTTAATTTCTACATCGTAGCTACCGCCAGTGAAGACAAGGTTGCCTGTTCCGAGACATCCTGGGCTGTTTCCTGGGGCAATAGTACCAGAAGACATGGTTATGTTTCCAAGTAGATCACTCGTACCTTTGAGCGTACCGCCACTTAGAATGATGTCACCTTCAGTCTCTGCGGTTGTTTCAAATACACCACTAGATACTTCTACTGCACCTGTGTAGCCAGTTGCGGCCGTAGCAAGCATGTTTACGCTTCCGTCGCCTGTCAATGCAAGTTTTCCTGAACCGTCAATCTCACCAGCAAGTGTAATAGTTCCGCCGTCTGCCTTGAGAGTTAGATCGTTTGTTCCTAAATCAAGCACAGTTCCAGTATCGCCAACTTGAAGAGTATCAACTCCTGTTGTTTTAAATGTTGCATCAGCACCTAGCGTGACATCGACTCCAACCGTATGATTACCTCCAGAGCCTGTCATGATTGCATCGATTCCTGAAGTAATTGTCAGTGGATTACCGGTGATTGTATAGCTTTTTTCACTTGTGCCTTCGTTATCACCGCTGAAAATAATTTTAGCTAGCGATAACCCTGACATATCGTTATCTGCAATCTGAAAGCTTGCAGATGCTGGGAATACAGCTGTGTCTCCATCTACTAATATACCTCCCAGGTACCAGTTAAGGCCGCTATTAAACCCGCCGTCACCGTCACCTGTCCAAGTTACCGTTGCAGCACTTACTGACGGCACAAGCAACGCTGCTGGGGCAATTAGACCAGCCAAAGCTGATGCTATTCCCGCTTTTATTTGTTGTTTTTTCATTTTATATTTTCTCCTTTTGTTTGTTTTATTTCGCTGATTGAATTCTTTTTATCGCCAACAACGCGCCTGCACTGAGCATTACTGCTAGTAGAGTTGTGATTGGGCTTTGCATGATTTGACCAATACCAGTATCCGGAGTTGTTGGTGTTGCTGTTGCAGGAACTGTTGTCGGAACTGCAGTTGCGGTTAAAGTAACGTCATTGCCATCCCCACCGTCATAGTTAATCTGGAAAGTAACGTCGCCGACTATTACATTATCTCCATCAGCAAGACCAGTAAATTCACCAGTTACTGCATCCGCTGCATCATTGTTGATGATTGTGAAAAAATCATTGAGCGCTGGAACAAAGTCGCTAAGGAATGCAACGTTTAATGTTCCGTCTGTTACGTCGACAGCACCCGTAACATCTGTTTGGTCATACCCGGTGCAGGCTGTTGTCCCAGCTATTTCTACATCGTATGAACCAGAAAGTGTCAGGTCACCGCTCGAGACAATACATCCTGGGCTCAAACCTGGTGCGAGAGTGCCCCCAGTTTGTACATCAATGCCTGCAACTGTTCCGATTCCTTTGAGTGTCGCGCCTTCACTTACTGTAATAGCAGATTCTATTTCTTCATCTGCTTGCAGAATACCTATTGTGCCGTAGCCCAGATTTTGCTCATACCCTATGTCCGTAAGCGTTTTTTCGTACGACTCTGCCTGAATCGTTCCATTTGGAGTGGCTGACTGATTATCAGAACTCTGCAGGATAATTTTTCCTCGTGATCCTGGTCTAGATTCTATTGTGAAATCTCCACTGACCGCACCGCTGATTATCATATCACCGGCGTAGGTTCCAAATACAGTGTCCTCTGATAGCGTAATGTCTCCTGTAAAGTCTATATCGTAGTAAGTATTTGTTTCTGTGTCAGGATCATAGGATGAATTATATGACGAGCCTCTATAACCCGTCACTGTCACAAGATCAGATCCTGTGCATGCTGACGACGTACAGTACGTAGTAGTGCTACCCGTACCCACGAAAACGATATTAGATTTAAACTCTCCGTCTTCGCCAGCCGTACTACCGGAGAAGTCAAAAGTTGCACCTGAATTAAAAGTAAACGTTCGTGTAGCGCTTGAGCCTAGAGTAGTGACACCGCCACTGAGCTGAGCATTTGTTTCTACGTCTACATCACCAAAAGTATCATTAACTGATGGGTACCAGCTTACTGAACAGGCTATCGTTACTATCCCCGTACCAGTGACTTTAGTATTAAAATTTGGATAATGCGACAACCGGGATGTGTCCGAAACGTCACAAATACTTAAAGCATTAGCTCCATACGTTAGTGTGTTTTCTGTGTATGGGGTTACTACGTTCTGCAAATCTGCAGTTATAGAAATATCTGCAGTAGTCGTAATGCTTAGGTCGAGTACTGGAAAATGACCATAATTTGTACAGCTGCCTGTTGCGCTGTACGTAACATCGCCACTTAGTTCTATGTCATTTCCGGCGATATTATACAAGTCGTCGTATACCGTACAATCAGCTCCAGTATCGCCAGTAAAGTTAATACCTGCGAAACTAGTACCCGCTGTTAAATCATTATTTACTATGTACTTCCACTCTATGTCGTTAGTGTTGGCATCCGTCGGGTCAACATCGGCCAAGTTTGCAGGAAATACTAGAGTATCCCCAGCTTCTGGCACAAAACCATTGTCACAAACAGACCAGTTGGCTGCATCGGAAACATTAAATGTCCAGGTTTTGTTGGTAGTGTCTTCGACACCAGTGCCGAGACCGGTCCATGTACAAGTATCGGCGGCGGCCGATGCTTGTGGTACCAATACCGCTAGTGGAGCCAGGAAACTGACTAATAGGCCGGCTAGGCTGAGGGTTATTTTTGTTTTCATTTATGTATTGCGCCCTTTCTTATCTACCCAGAAAAGTAACTCGTATGCGCCCTGTTTTTCTTTTTTGGATATATGTATTTTTTATTACTACAGATTTAAATGTAAACCCATCTGTTTTGTGTGTCAATACTTATTAACCCCAATTACGAAATACAACCCATCTGGTAGCCAAGTAGTGCTCGTATGTAGTGCACAAAGTACCCTTTAACACTTCTTGGGAACGAAGTAACCA
>JAYSZA010000044.1:0-22324 GCA_043727115.1 Candidatus Saccharimonadota bacterium | reverse complement strand
TCCGGCAACCATACACTGTATAAGTGGGAAGCGAAAGCTGGCGAACAAGTTGTTCGAGACGAATCGGCATATATTGTATCTGATATGATGGCAGATCCTAGAGCTAGTTATATGGCAAGAAAAAACCACGACTACAAAGGCTGGGACTTTTCAATAAAAACCGGTACAACCAATGATAGTAAGGACGGTTGGATGATGGGATTCTCAACCAAATATTCGGCTGGTGTCTGGGTAGGACACCACACAGGTAAAGTTGAAATGACAGGCTTCATGGAAACTATGACACAGGCCATTTGGGTAGACTGGATGCAACGAGCACATGACGGCCTGGAACCAATCGCTCGGGTACGTCCTGCAGGAATCCAAGTACTCCCTGCATACGTCGTAAGAACGCATATCGGAGCAAGTTCTATAGAACCAAGTCCGGCAACTGATCTCTTCCCGTCTTGGTACAAAAAACCAGGCAGTGGTACAGAAGAAAAAATCATCAAAGACAAAGTATCCACAAAACTTGCAACAGAATGTACTCCTCCGCTTGCATTAGAAGAAGTAGTCCAGACTGACGCATCTTCGTTCTCGTCCGATCCATTCTATGACTCAGCGACTAACTCTCAAGACAAAGACGACGTACATAAATGCGATGATGTTAAGCCAACAATCAGTCTAAACATCACCGAAAAATCAGCTGGCAAATACACTATTGAGGTGTCCGTTGGCAACGGTACACACCCAGTTAGTAGCGACAAGTTTACAGGTCAGTTAACAGTAACAATTGACGGCGAAGCAATACCGAATGGCTCATTGCAAATCGCAGGACCAGGTGTTTACACAATAGACTACACTTCAATATACGATACGACCAAAACCGTGACCTCAGAAGTAGTTGATAGTGTTCTATATAGTAGTGTCGATGCCATGGATTTTCCTTTTAGCCTTACACCTGGACCAGCGGTGATTCCTCCATCGGAACCAGAGGAAGAAGACTAAACTAAAGAAAGTCTAGTCTTTTTCAAGATAAGTGTTCAAGGCAGTTTTGATATCCCGAACACTAGTAAGTAGTGCTGGTTTCTTGCCACTCCTAATTTCAGGCCCAATTGCAGCTTCAAAACCAAGTTTTTTCGCTTCTGCAACACGCTTTTCAATGTGTGTAACATGCCTAATTTCACCAGATAAACCAAGTTCGCCAAACACAACAGCATTTTGTTTTAGTTGCAAACCTTTTGTTGCTGAACCAATCGCCATAGCAATTGCTAAATCTGCCGCAGGCTCGTCGACGTTAATTCCGCCCACTACATTGATATAAATGTCTTTGTCTCCCAGCACGAGCTTCGTGCGTCGTTCTAGCATGGCAATAAGCAAGTTCAGACGATTCAAATCAAAGCCACTCGCAGCTCGCTTTGGATATCCATATGTTGTTCTGTTCACTAACGCTTGTATTTCTACCAAGACTGGACGAGTTCCTTCCATGGTTGCGAGTACCACGGAGCCGTCTACAACTTGTCTTTCTGCTAGTAATGCGGCCGATGGATTCAATACCGGCTTAAGTCCACCCTGCTCCATTTCGTATATTGCAGCTTCGTGGGTCGAACCATATCTGTTTTTTACAGAACGAATTACTTTGAATCCACCATATCTATCGCCTTCAAACTGCAGCACGGCATCAACGCTATGTTCCAGCACCTTCGGACCTGCTATTGAGCCTTCCTTGGTCACATGCCCTACTAGAACGAGCACTGTATTACTTTGTTTTGCTGCTTTGGTGAGCAATTGGGTACTATTTGTTATTTGGCTCACTGTACCGGCGGCTGAGCTAATTGCCTCTACCGTCATTGTCTGGATTGAATCGACAACAACTAAATCATATTCACTCTCTACAATTGTTTTTGCGATGTCATCAGCACTTGTACTCGAAGCTAGTTTTAGCTGGTTGTTTACAGTTTTGAGCCTACTTGCACGCGACGCTACCTGGTGGGATGACTCTTCACCGCTTACATATAGCACGCTATTTGTCTCAGAAACTGCATGAGCAACTTGAAGTAGAATGGTGCTTTTACCGATTCCAGGCTGTCCTGCCAGCAAAATAACACTTCCAGGAACAAATCCGCCACCTAAGACAACATCTAGTTGTTCGTCGTGAGATGAAATCCTCTTTATGTCTGCAGACTTTTTGGCGACCTCTTCTACCGAAACAACTGATAGACTGTGTCCACCGTTTTTTATTGACGTAGACGTAATATCTAGCTGTTCCTGAATAGTATTCCATTCGCCGCACGAGGAGCATCTGCCAGTGAAAGAGCTGTAAAAAGCCCCACAGGATGTACATTCAAACCTTGTTTTTGCCTTTGCCATATAACTACAGTGTACTAAACTTGCACGACATCTACGATATAATTGACTTTCTACTCCAACTCTATATCTCTAGTATCTATAGCGTTAACCAAATCTTGTTCTTCGCTAGCAATAAGATTCCTTTGGGCGACAATGCTATTGTACTCTGCGATATCTAGCTTTACTTCCTCTAGAAGGCCGTTGTAATCATTAACTTTTTCGTTAAATGCAGGAACAGCAGCATTAAATTCTTCAGGCTTTCCTCTAAGCGACTGTAGACTCGCTTGCTCGCTCTCCAACGCCGAGCCGAGTAATGTTAATTGGTTTTCCTGTGCTTCTATAGAAGCGGATAGTTCTCGTAACTGTGCGTCATACGATTCTACTTGTTCTTCGCGTAGACTAAATTCGGTTTCGTAGGCCTCAGATAATCCAACAACAGTCTGGCGGTCTAGAAAATATTTTGCATAATGTTCTTCTAATTCGGTTGGCAATTCTCTTACCTCGGTGCCCAGAATTGAATGTAGTTCATTTGGCACCACTGACGGGTCGCGGTTACGATAGTTTTCTACTGTTTTAACCAGCCTAGGATGTTGCAGGGTTTGGTAGTAGGCAATAAGTTTTGAGTCTAACTCGCTCTTCTCCGATGTCGAAAGCCTATCATAGACAGCATGTAACATTTCGTGTGCTGCTGTTACTTGTTCTACTCCTTCTAGTCGGATATCATCGACATCAAAAACGTAAATTTTATCTTGGGACAAGTAACAACCAAGTACAATTGTTTCTTCACCAACCGTGCACTTACCTTTAAATTCTGCTTTTGGCAGAAGTGCCGGGTCATGTACGTAGAACAATCGACGACCTTCATCGCTAAATGAGGCGTCGACTGATAGGCGCGCTATTTCTGCACTCGGAACATAACCGCGTAGCTTCCACCAGTCTATTACATCCTGCGAGTTTGTCACTAACCAGCCGCCCGCTACGAGTATAGAAACCGTCAAACAAATCGAAAACAGTTTGCTGTATTTCTTCACCCTAACAGTGTACTAGAACTGCTACTGCTTTTTAGCACTTTTTGTTTCATGTACCGTTGTGTAGTCTAGCTTGCCATCTTTAAGGCTAATTTTTACCACTGAACCCTTTGGTAGTTGGTCAGATATTAGTTTATCTGCTAAATGATTTTCTATTTCTTCTTGGATTAATCGCCTGATTGGTCTTGCGCCGTTTTTCGCATCATAACCTTTTTCAACGAGGTGCTCCTTAGCTGATTTTGAAGCTGAAATCGACACACCCTTGCGCACAAGTCGGCTTCGAAGTTCATCTAGCTGAAGGTCAACAATTTGTAGTGCATCTGGTTTTGTTAGTGCGCGAAAAACAACTACTTTATCAATCCTGTTCAATAGTTCTGGCCGCATAAGTTTTTTCAACTCTCCGCGAACATCTTCTTGGTTTTTTGCATGTAATTCGTCGAGATTCTGGAAATCTTTGTCGTCGTCTGCGCTAAACCCTAAATGAGCTTCTTTCTGAAGCTTCTGTGCGCCTACATTACTCGTCATAATTACGATTGTATTAGAAAAATCTACTTTTCGACCCTTTGCATCTGATATCACACCGTCCTCGAGTAACTGCAAGAGCATGTTGAATACATCAGGATGAGCTTTCTCGATTTCATCAAACAATACAACACTATATGGCTGTCTACGGATTTTGTCTGTTAGTTGCCCGCCGTCTTCATAGCCAACGTATCCTGCTGGAGCACCAACTAAACGTGATGCTGTGTGGCGCTCGGCAAATTCACTCATATCGATTTTAATTAGTGCATCTTTGTTACCGAAAAACTCTGCTGCTAAAACTCTAGCAAGTTCTGTCTTACCTACACCCGTCGGACCCATGAATATGAAAGAACCAATAGGTCGTTTTTCACTGGACACACCACTCCTAGAACGTCGGACGGCTTGCGCAACGGCTTTAACTGCTTCTGTCTGTCCAATCACATGCTTACTCAGGTTTTGCTCTAGGTGTAATAAGTAGGATATCTCTGAACGTACAATCCGACTTACTGGCACACCTGTCATCCTGGCGACTGTATCAGCGACATCGTCGCTACTTAATTTTAGTCGCTTAGAAGAAGCACCTGATTCTAAAAATCCTGCAAGTTCAACTTGAATTTGACTTGCACGCTGCTTCTCTTTTGCTGCTTTTTCGTAATCTTCGTTGTCTACTGCGTCGTCAATTAATACCTGAACTAATTTTAGTTCCTTCTGTAATTCCCTTACTCGAGGAGGCGTTTTTCCTCTATCTACCCGTAAATGTGCCGCGGTTTCATCAAGCAAATCTATCGCCTTATCTGGCATGAATCTGTCCTGAATGTAGCGTCCTGCCAAATGTACGGTGTCTACTAGCACTTCATCACTGATGGTTACTGCATGGAAATCTTCGTAATGTTTTTTGAGTCCCCTCAATATTGCAAGTGTTTCTTGCTCGGTACTTTCTGGAACCATGATAGGTTGCAGACGACGCTCAAGAGCTGCGTCTTTTTCTATGTGCTTATTGTATTCATTAGTAGTTGTAGCGCCAATCATTTGAATTTTACCGCGTGCCAGTGCTGGCTTTAGGATATTACCAGCGTCCATTGATCCCTCAGCAGACCCAGCCCCTACTAACTGATGGACTTCGTCAATAAACACAATTGTGTTACTGTCGTTTTCTAATTCCTTCATCACTTTCTTTAAACGGTCTTCGAACTCACCACGATATTTTGTACCTGCAATCATAGCCGCTAAATCAAGCATCACTATTCTTTTATCAAGTAACGCGTCAGGCACTTCGTCAGTAACAATGCGCGTGGCTACACCTTCGACAATAGCTGTTTTACCCACACCGGGTTCGCCAATAAGTACAGGATTGTTCTTTGTTCGTCTGTTCAAAATAGTCACAAGGCGTCTAATTTGCATATCTCTTCCAACAACAGGGTCCAATTTGCCTTCGCGTGCCAGGAGAGTCAAATCTGTACTGTACTGGTCAAGAAGCGTTTTCTTGTCTTTTCTACGTCGTTTGGTTGTTCCTGTATCAGAACCGTCATAGCTCTGTTTGTTAAGTAGCTGCTCCAGTTCGGCCAGAATATCATCAGTGCGAATATTCATTTTTTTGAGCAAAACTGTTGCACTGGCATTTTTTTGGCTAATGATGCTATAGACTACATGCTCTGTTCCGCAGACTTCCTGGGCGTACTCCTGTGCTATTTCCCAGCTCATGCGTAGAGTCAGTTTGGCTGCTTCACTCAAGCCCTTAGCACCCATGCTCATAACTATCGTCTGAGGTTTCAAATTCATAGCTAGACGCGCTTTTTCTAAAGTCACGCCATTTTCTTTGAGCATTTTTGCTCCCATCGATGATTCTTGTGCCAGTACGCCAAGAAGTAGATGTTCAGTCCCGACATACGGTGAGCCGGCAGTTCTAGCGATTGCATCTGCATGTTTTAAACTTTGCAGTGCATTATCGCTTAAGTGATGCAGAAACTCTTGGAATTCATCATTTGGATTCATAATAATTATTATACACAGCCAAATTAGCACTCGTCAATACTGAGTGCTAATTTAATATCGTTCTACTGAACTTCCGGTAGGTAATGACGCTGAATAATCCGACAATGTCTGAAAATCATAAGAAAACAGCCTAGTCTCAAGTGGTCTTGTTGCTGGTGTGTTATACGAACGCGCCCAAGAATTGTCGTCAGTTCTAGTAACAATTTGCAATCCAAATGGAATTGGTTGTTCTAGTGCAGTGAGTAACTCTAAATCTCCTCCTACAGCATCGTATAAAAATCTATCTGCAAGTTCGGCTGCTTGCTGAGGAAGTGGACTAAACCTATCTACATCACTTACTTGGCAGGCTACAGAGAATACCAACAAACCAGAGCCAGTCATGCGTGTGCGTTGTGAGTAAAACCTAAAACCTTCAAGCTTACCAGACATTTCAAAAGTGGCAGCTTCGCGTATTGAGCTTGGGCGCGCCCAAATATCTAATGCTGTTCTTGTAATTTTTTTTAATTCGGCGGCTGTAGAGGTGTCGTTTGTAAATCTTGATTTTGCGACGGTAGCTATTCCTACACTATTAGTTGGTACTGGCCTGCTGTGTTCATGACTAACTGATACTGTTTCGACCCAAGTCCCGCGATATCCACTAGATTGTCTTCCGGCATTTCGGTTTTTTCTTGGCATTTAAAAATCCTTCGGCCACCCATAAATTAATATAGTGAATATACATCTCCACCATTTGAGAGTCAACTAAATGCTAGAGGGACGGCTACTGTTATTCGCCGTGTTCGTCGATAGCAGACAAAAGACTGTTCTCTAGATCTGTCTTACGCTTTAATTTATGCTTAGGAGCATCAGCCACAGTCTCTTGTTTCTTTGCTTGCTTGACTTCTGCCATTGATTTTTGAACAGGAGCTTTTTCAGTTTCGGATTCGTCTGTTTGAGCAGCTGAGGCGCTTTTATCAGCTTCAATATCTAGTTCGACACCAGACAATCTACTAGCTAGGCGCACGTTTTGACCACCCTTACCTATTGCAACACTTAATTGGTCTTCAGGAACGATTACGCTTGCTCTTTTGCCTTCAGCATCTAGAACTACTTTTACGACTTTGGTTGGGCTCAGTGCACTTGCTATAAATACTTCTAGGTTGTCGTCCCAGACAACAATGTCGATTTTTTCTTGGTCGCCTATTTCGCTAACAATAGCATTTACACGAGTTCCGTGACCGCCTACAAATGTACCAACTGGGTCCACACCCTGTACTGTTGAGCTAACTGCGAGTTTGGTTCTAATACCTGCATCGCGTGCAATAGCTTTAATTTGGACTGCTCCACTTTCCATTTCTGGAACCTCAGCTTCAAATAACGCACGCACTAATTCTGTGGCAGCACGGCTCACGACAAGCTGTGGGCCTCTGAAGCCCTTTTCTATGTCTTTCAAATAAACTTTAAGTCTTTGACCAGGGAAATATCGTTCTGTCTGGCTTTGTTCACTCTGAGGCATGATTGCCTGTGCTTTGCCGAGTTCTAGTCTAACGATACGTGATTCAATTCTGCTGACTACAGCATTCACTACGGTGCCGATGCGGTCTTCGTATTCAGACATCACTACGTCTCGTTCAGCCTCACGTAGACGCTGCATGATTACTTGTTTCGCTGTCTGTGCAGCAACACGGCCAAAAGTTTTAACTTCTACCCATTGCTCTAATAAGTCGCCAATTTTTGCATCTTTTTTCATCTTAACTGCGTCAGTTAAAGAAATTTCAAAATTTCCGTCGCCGATAGTCTCAACTACTTCTTTTTCTACGTATACATCGACTGCACCAGTATTTAGGTTAACAGCAACACGAACTTCTTGCTCTCTGTCGCCGTAATCTCTTTTATATGCAGCCGCAAGAGCTGATTCAACGATTTCTTGCACTATTTCTTCTGGCAAGTTCTTTTCTTCGGCTATCAAGCGCATAGCGCCGGCTAATTGTTTTACATCAAAATCCACTTTGTTCTCCTTCGATTGCGCAAGACTTTTTGAGAGTGGTAATCCAGTCTTCTACTGCGACAATTTTACTAGCCGTATACTGTATACGCCTACCTAAAATGTGCTCGTATCTGACCTGATGACCCTTGACTCAAAAACCTTGCTTTACATCAATTATTTTAAGTTTTATTAATCCAGTTTGAATGAAAAAATCCGACCTCTTTGGCCGGACAACACTTGAATTATAGCACACAATGGAGCGATATAAAATATCTAACTAACCCAGATACCGCTTACTTCATCCCAGTACGTATCAAATGCACCATGACTAGAGCGTAATCTACGTAATTCATGCTCTAAAAGAAAATTTGAAGATACTCTTCTTGCCTCCGGACTTGCTTCAGTAGGCGACATCAACCCATCAATTATATCTGCTGCTTGAATTAATGTTTCTCGAAATTCTTCAGGATTCGTCATCTGATTTCATTGTACGACAAGTTACTGAATAATTACAGTCAAAGCTCAAGTAGCTACGCTATACTGTTATATATGAGTAGAAGCGTTACACGATTATTTTCGCAGTTTGTTCCGAAGCATTATGAACTTGCCGTCAATTTGCACCCTGACAAAACCACATTTTCTGGTTCTGTTGTGATTACCGGCAAAAAAACTGGACGACCAAGCCAGAGAATTACTCTTCACCAAAAAAATCTAAAAGTTCAGAATGTTCAACTTCATCACACTGACAAAAAAAGTGTGAAAAATGAAGTAAGTATTACTCGCATAGTACTCCAGAAAAAATTTGATGAGATCAGGCTGCATACAGAAAATACTCTATATCCTGGAGAGTACACGATATCAATGGAATTCTCAGGAAGTATTACGGATAATATGGACGGTTTATACCCGTGCTATTTTGAAGACGCGGGCATAAAGAAAAAATTATTGGTCACTCAGTTTGAAAGCCATCATGCTAGAGAAGTTTTTCCTTGCATTGACGAACCAGAGGCAAAAGCAACCTTTCAGTTGTCTTTGACTCACAACACCGACGAGGTTGCCCTCAGTAATACTCCTATACAATCAGAGGCGGCTTACAAAAATCAGAAAAATACGTTATTTGAGAAAACACCAATAATGAGCACTTACCTCCTAGCATTTGTTGTTGGTGAGCTTTCATACAAAGAAGCAATGAGCAAAAACGGTGTAAAAATTAGAACATACGCAACTAGTAACCTAATTGACCACACTGATTTTGCACTTGAAACAGCTGTTAAATGCATGGACTTTTATGAAGATTACTACGATGTGCCCTTTCCACTAGCTAAATGTGATTTTGTGGCATTGCCGGATTTCGCTTCTGGAGCAATGGAAAACTGGGGACTTATAACCTTCCGTGAACACGTTATGCTTTGCGATGATCACACATCACTCAGCACAAAACAATATGTAGCTTTGGTTATCGCGCACGAACTAACTCATCAATGGTTCGGGAATCTAGTTACCATGCGATGGTGGACAGACTTATGGCTGAATGAAGGCTTCGCTAGTTGGATGGAATACTTGGCTGTTGATGAGCTTTTCCCTGAATGGCATATTTGGACACAATTTGCCGTTGACGAGCTGCAGTATGCGCTGAAAATAGATAGTCTTGAACACACCCACCCGATTGAAGTTGCGGTTAAGCACCCTGATGAAATTCGTACAATTTTTGATGCAATTAGCTATCAAAAAGGCGCAAGTGTCATACACATGCTAGAAGATTATTTGGGTGCTGATCCATTCCGTGATGGTTTACGGCATTATTTGAAAAAACATGCCTACAAGAACACGGATACTGTTGATTTATGGCAAGCACTCGAAGACGTTACCAAGAAACCAGTTAAAGAATTTATGGGTGCTTGGACTTCAACAACAGGTTTTCCGATTCTAGAGGTAGACGTCAAAAACGACCATCTAGAAATTATTCAACAACGTTTTGTCTCTAATCCTTTGTCGCCTGCACGCAACGACAAAAGCATATGGCCAGTACCGCTACTTGCAGATGGACTTGATAAAGTAACCATTACAAAAAAATTGACCAGAGTCCCTATACCTGGAGGTAACCCTCCACTGAAACTTAACAACGACCAGTCTGGATTCTACCGAGTAAAATACTCTCATTCTATTCAACAAAACCAATTGGCAGCACTTGACAGCGAAGGACTCCATTCAAAGGACAGAATGGGTTTGCTTTCTGATAGTTTCGAAGTGACCAAAGGCGACTATCAATCTGTAGTTGAATATCTAGACCTACTCTCGCACTATAAACATGAAGATAGTTTGTCAGTTTGGGAAATTATAGCTAATAGCGTGAGTACTATTCGAAGTGTACTGTCAAAAAATGACGAAGATGAAAATCTTAGAACTGCAGTTAATGTTTTTATCCAATCGCTTGTAAAGACACAGCTCAGCAGGTTGACCTGGGATGAAACACCAGGTGAATCACATCTAGATACTTTACTCCGACCAATAATTGTTGGACTTGCCGTAGGTTCGGATGACGCCACACAAATTAAAATCGCTCTTGATTTATACAAGCAGAGAATGTCAGGCACTGGCAAAATTAACCCAGACTTAAGGGACATAATTTACGCTACAGCTGCCCGTAAAGGTGATGCTACAACTTTCGACGAACTTTTAAACAGGTACAAAACCACAGATTCTAGCGACGAAAAGCTTGCAATTACATCGGCGTTAACTAGCTTTAGACAACCAGAATTGCACACAAGAGTTTTAGAAATTATGAAATCTGATGTTGTGCGAAAACAGGATACTAGCTATTGGTTGGCGTACAGCTTCATGAATCGTCATTCAAAACTTGCGACATGGGAATGGATGAAAACTAATTGGCAATGGCTCAAAGATAATCTCGGAACAGATCTTAGCTTTTCACGAATGCCTATATACGCAGCCCGGTCTTTCTTCGACCAGAACTTAGTTGACGATTACACCGTTTTCTTTAGCGCTAGGATGGAGACGATGATTGAACGTAGCTATAACCAAGGGCTTGAAATTGCACAGACCGCTACTGCTTGGAGAAAAAGGGATAGTGAAGCCGCTCTTTCTTGGTTTAAGAACAACTCATCAGTCTAGTTCTACAATCTCAACATTACCATCATAGTCTACCGACGCACCTTGTAGTGTTGCTTCTTTCTGCCAATTTTTGTCTGAAATCCACATTTCTGCTGCAAATTTCATCTGCTTCAACTTGCTTTTAGTAATATAACTTAGACCGTCACCCCAGTTGTCCGAACTACGATACTTTACTTCTGTAAAATATACACATGACTTGTAAGTGCTCACGATGTCTATCTCGCACCACCGCGTCCGCCAATTCATCGAATCAATGCAATGCCCCATTTCCTGGAGTACTTTTGCGACCTTTTCCTCGGCTTGCTTGCCTATGTTGGTCGTATTCATCCCGTTAGAGCTCCAATTGTAATAACGATAGATATTTCACCACTCTCTGATACAAGCCGGCTAGCTCTAACGGGGTTCATAGCAGCTTCATTATCGGTTTAAAACTTTTGCGATGATGAATTGTGACTCCGTGTTTTTTGAGTGCATCAATATGCGAAGATGTTCCATATCCTACATGGTCTCTAAACCCATATTGAGGCATCTGAAAATGAAGTTGCGTCATCTTCCTGTCCCGCACAACTTTCGCATATACCGAAGCAGCCGATACCACTGGCTCAGTTATGTCAGCTTTGATTTTTGTATAGGCTTTTGGGTACGTGTCTATCAGAAAATTGACAGTTCCGTCTATACATATGTCTTCGTTTTCGGCATCGCCTATACCAGCGATCGCGCGCATAGCACCCAATTTTAGCGCTGAACCAAGACCTATATCATCAATCTCTTGAACTTCGACCCAACCTTCACCAAACTCACAAATGAGCAAAAGCTCCTGGTAGATTTGTTCTCTCTGCTTTTTGGTTAACAACTTTGAGTCGGTCAGGCCATCTGGTAGAGAAAGATGAGGCTTTGGCTTAGCTGCAACAACTAGAAGCGGACCTGCCCATGCTCCCCTGCCGACTTCATCTATGCCAATCATATTTAGTAGTTTACAGTAAACAGTAGACAGTTAACAGAAGCTCAAGAAAAGAGAGCTCATCCCAGAGCTCTCTCAAATATCAGATATTAACTATTCTGTAGCTGCTTCGTTTGCTTTGTGGGCGTCTAGAACTGCTTGAGCCTTGGCGTCTTCTTTGGCTTGTTCTGCAGCTTTTTGTGCTTCTAATTTTGCATGCTCTGCTTCTTGAGCAAGTTTCAATTCGTGTTCAGCTTTTTCGGCTTCTAGGTCACGAACGTCGTTCACTGATTCACGGTCAAAGTCTTGAGAAGTAAGACGTGCTTTTTTGCCACGAAGTGAACGCATGTAGGTTAGGTAGTTTCTACGTACTTTACCGCGCTTAGTTACTTCAATCTTAATGACTAATGGGCTATGTAGCAGGTAGCTCTTCTCAACGCCTACTCCACCAGTCTGGCGACGTACTAGAATTGAAGAAGTCTGACTGTTTTTGTTCTTAACACGAATAACTAAACCTTCAAAAACCTGAACACGTTCTTTTGTGCCTTCTTTAATCTTTTGGTGTACGCGTACAGTGTCACCGCTTTTAACATCAACAACAATCGCTTTCTTGAAACTATCAGATACGTCTTTAACTAGTGAATTCATGTCTATATCTCTTAACTTTCTATTGATTAATGTCGATTATAACAGAGTTGAGTGCAAAATGAAAGTCTTTTTGAGCGTATCACGAATAACGCAATTCGTATAACGGCTAGATTTAAGGCTCTACGCGCGTTTTGCTCTAACCGAAATGCGTACTACGAAATACGTTATACTTGTTCGTATGGATATATACGACGAGGCAATCAATCTACACAAACAGTTGAAAGGCAAAATCTACACAGGATTACGCGGTGAGGTGACACCCGATACACTAAAATTATTCTATTCTCCAGGGGTTGGTGGCGCATCAAAGTACGCTCAGAATGACAAAGATAAGCTTAAGGAAGTTTCTTGGACTAATAATCTAGTCGCAATAATATCTGATGGTACTGCGGTGCTCGGACTCGGTGACATCGGTCCCGAGGGGGCTATGCCAGTTATGGAAGGAAAAGCGATGCTGTTTAAGCACTTCGCTAACATTGATGCAGTGCCTATAGTTCTAAATGTTCACACTGCCGATGAAATTGTCGCGACTATTAAAGCAATTTCGCCAAGTTTTGGAGGTATTAACCTAGAAGATATTGCAGCACCAAAATGTTTTGAAATCGAAGAGCGCCTAAAATCTGAGCTAGACATACCAGTTATGCACGATGACCAGCACGGGACCGCAATTGTCGTTTTGGCTGGGCTTATGAACTCAATGAAAGTAACCGGCAAGAAGCTTAGTGACTGCAAAATCGTATTAGTCGGTGCGGGTGCGGCCGGTGTCGCAGTAGCAAAACTCATTCATCAGTACGCAAACCCACAAATCGTTGTCGTCGACAGCAAAGGAATAATTGAGTCTACGCGCAAAGATTTAACTGCAGAAAAAGTCATGCTCATGAGCTTTAGTCAAAACGAAACTAAGGGCACACTTGCTGATGCACTTAAAGATGCAGATATTTTCATTGGGCTAAGTAAGGGCGGACTGCTGACCGGGGAAATGGTCAAAACTATGGCTAAAGACCCCATAATATTTGCGCTGGCAAACCCAGAACCAGAGATTATGCCGGATAAAGCCAAAGCTGCCGGGGCATTAATTGTTGCGACAGGCAGAAGTGATTTCCTGAATCAAGTTAATAACTCCTTAGGATTTCCTGGAATTTTCCGTGGAGCACTGGACAACAATGTCAAAAAAATAACCGATGAACACAAGCTTGCCGCTGCTAAGGCGCTTGCAGACTTAGTAAAGAAACCTACAGCAGACAAAATAATCCCAAACCCGTTTGACGTGGGAATTGTAGAAGCAGTTGCAAACACTATCCGCTAGTTATACAACCCTAGAGATTTCATCATAGGTAGTGTCACCCTTAAGTGCCCTGAGTACCCCGTCCTGTTGCATAGTAATCATACCGTTTTTGACCGCTACTTTTTCAATGGTTTCAGATGTCAGTTCACGTGCTGGATGTGTAAGCAAAACTTTCATTTCGGGGCTCATTGTAAGCAACTCGCGAATCGCAAACTGTCCGTCAAATCCGAATGGATTTTCGTTAGAGCTTCCCGGCTCATATAACTGCGCATCCTGTAGGTGTGACAAGTCTACGTCTGCCTCGATCCCATCAATAACATTGTGTAAGTGCGCCCTTAGAGCATCATCAATTCCTATAGGCTTTTTAGTCTTATTGTCTAAACGCCGCACTAATCTCTGGGCTTGAATTAGTCTGATGGCGCTTGCGTATAGCGGGTTTTCACCGATGGCGTCCAAAAGTCTAGTTACAGCAGCAGAGGCCGAACTAGCATGATAAGTACTTAGGACAAGGTGTCCTGTCAGTGCCGCCTGCAATGCTGTTTTCGCGGTGTCAGTATCTCGTATTTCTCCGACCATAATAACGTCAGGATCGAGTCGTAAAACAGCACGGAACTTTTCTGCAAAACTATGACCTTCTCTAGATACTACTGGTATCTGTGTTATGCCTTCGATGTGATATTCTACAGGGTCCTCAAGCGTAATGATCTTTCGTTCATCTGTGTTTAATTCATTCAAAATACTATATAAAGTAGTGGTTTTTCCCGACCCAGTAGGTCCGACAAATAGGACCAGACCACTTGGATGAGAGATTATGTCTCTGATGATATCTTCTTGCCTTGGGTCCAACCCTAGTCTGTTCAGGCGTAACATATCTGGCCTGAAGTTGAATAATCTAAGCACTGCATCGATACCGCTCACGGCAGGAACCGTTTCTACGCGCAAGTTAACTGTCACGTCTTCCCCTGTAGCGAGTTTGTATGATTTATTGATATGACCTGTTTGATCTTCCTGAGCACTTGTTGATATATTAGCGGCGCTAGCTAAGGCTGCGATTAATTGTCGGTATTTGTCATTGTCCAGAACCGCCACAGTATGTAGGACTCCGTGCACCCTAAGCCTTATGCGTGCACCCGCGAGTTTGCTCTCTAGGTGTATGTCACTAGCCTGCAAATTAAACGCTTGTTGTACTAGGTAGGCCAACATATCATCTGCCTTAACTTGTGCTAAAGTCGCCGATACTGAAGCCAGCAAGCTATCTGTCGCTTCTTTGGTTATTTCGATGTTAGCATATTCTATTTTTTTAGGTGGGTCGTAGAGTAGCATATAGTCACGAAATCCTGCGTCACTGATAATTGAGTAACTTACCTGCTGGTCCATGAACTTTTGTTTTAGCATTTGCATTGTTTTTTGAGACGTCGTGTTTGTTACCCCGAAATCCACACGGTGCTCGGCCGCATATAGCGGAACAACACGCAGTTCTCTAATTTCTGGTACGGTTAAAAGCTCGTTATATAGCGGTTTGGTTTCCATGCGCGAGGTATCCATGTACTGCATTCCCAGCACACGTGCACGGCGTAGCGTCGCTTGTTCTTCGTCAAATCGAGCGTCTTGTGACATATATGCATATATTTAACCATAACCGATACGTATCTGCTATATAAGTCCGCTATACTACAACTACATGCGTAGAGTTTGTTTAGTCGCAGTAGATATACGTAGCATCCATAATGTTGGGTCTTTTTTCAGAACCGCAGATGGCTTTTCTGCAGAAATAGTTTTGACCGGTATTACACCCAGGCCAAATGGTGGCCTAAACGACGAAAGACTACCACATGTAGTCACCAAAGCACACTCCGCACTAGCTAAGACCGCGCTTGGTGCGGAAGATACAGTAACCTGGCGATATTTTGAAGATGTAGAAAAAGCTATAGAATCACTGCGTAAGCAAGGGTTTACAATACTCGCATTAGAGCAAGACGAAAAATCAATTCCTATTTCTGAAATGCCCAGCGAAAACCCGCTAGCAATATTAGTTGGTACGGAGGTGACTGGACTATCTAAAGAGGTGCTAGAACTTTGCGACATAATCTGTGAAATTCCTATGACGGGTGGCAAAGAATCGTTTAATGTATCCATCGCCGCAGGAATTGCGTTATATCAGTCTCGTTTAACAAAATAATTCTACTTATGGTAAAATATTTGTATCATTATGGCAACAAAACAAACACACACGACTAAAGGGCTACGACCACCCAAGCATCATTCAGGTAAGATGCATGCAAAAATTTACTGGCCTTATTTACCACTGATTGCTCTGTTGCTTGGCGCTGCATTTTTGAATATCTGGCAGCCACTGCAACAAAACAGAATAGCAACTCTTGCATACGCTACAGAAATGAGCAGAAGCGGGCTTTTGTCTTCTACGAATGTGCAAAGAAATAGCAATGGTCAGACATCACTTACAATAAACGAAAAGCTTAACCAAGCAGCGCAGGCCAAGGCAAATGATATGGTGGCACGTAACTATTGGTCTCATAATACTCCTGAGGGACAGGAGCCGTGGGTATTCTTCGATTCACAAGGTTACGTATACACGAAAGCTGGTGAAAACCTAGCTTACGGATTTGATACAAGTGGCGCAACAATCATTGGCTGGATGAATAGCCCGAGCCATAAGGCAAATTTACTTGATAGCGCGTTTACAGAAGTTGGATTTGGTTTTGCCAATAGTTCAGATTATGTAACTACAGGAGAAGAAACAATTGTGGTTGCTATGTATGGACGCCCACCGGTGGTTGCAGCTGCTGAAACTCCCGAGCCAGAGCCAGTACCAGCGCCTGAACCCGCTGTCGTACAAGCAGAGCCAACTACTCCTACTCCAAGTACTCCTTCGCCTGAACCGGTAGCGCCAGTAGAAACAACGACTACCGCTAATGAAGATACTGTTGTTAACCCTGAAACAGTAAAAGATGATTCCGATAAACCAATAAACACAGATACACCGGTCACGACCCAAGAAACTAAGCGAATTTCGCGAATACAACAGCTTACTGGTGGAGCCGCTCCTTGGAGTGCATTTGTAATCAGTTTAGCCGCATTCACTCTTGCTATTGTTTGGCTGATAAAGCACTTTGTCCAGGTGAAAAGATTCGTAGCAGAAGGTGAATACTTTGTAGCACACCACCCTGTTCTTGACTTAATTGTAGTTACAATTATTGCAATTGCTGTTTACTTGAGCCAAAGTACTGGCGTCATTCTATAATAGCGTTAAACCAGATATACTAATATTAGGATAGCTTGACGTTATCGACACCGAACAAAGATATCAGTCCATCGATACTGTCTACTTCTCTGCTAGTTTTGTCAGGTATGCGTATAACTTGTTTACTGTCATGTGGACCCACTACTAGAACTACCTCTGTGGTGCCTTCAAATGAGTCTATGTGTCTTTTCAATAATAATAGCTGCTCCGCGTTTTTTGTCGATTCAAGACGAATGTATATCCTGTCTATATCTTTTGGCTTTTTTTCAATATCTTTGGATTTAGGAGACTTTTTTTCTTTGATAGATTTTACAGATTTACCCGTTTCTTTATAGGCCTTAGCCTCGTCTAGAATTACCTCCCTAGCAGAGGAAACATTGACTTTGACATCATCGACAACCTGGCCGTCCCTATCTTTTGCGTTCACAGTACCCTCTACTAACACTATCTTATCTTGCTCCCAGAGCCAGGCAGTTTGTTCGTATGTACTCGGGAACAACAGTAGTTCGATATCACCAGTTGCATCACTCATCTGTACAAAAGCCATATTGTCGCCTTTTTTTGTCTGAATCACTCGGATGCTATTTACTATTCCTCCGATTGATGCTTTTTTACCGTCATCGTCTTTAGTGATGTCCCTAATGGGATTGGTTTTTTCACGCAAGAAGGCTTCGAAGGCACCAAGAGGATGGTCCGAGAGGTACAAGCCCATAAGTTCCCGCTCCCAGAGCAGGTAGTCTTGTTCGGAATGTTTTACGTCCTCAGGTCCTAGTATTATTTCTGCTTGAACAGTCACCGTTTCTTCAGTGGAGTTACCAAAGAAATCTACTTGACCAGAGTCTAGTTCCTTTTGTTTTTTTTGTGAGTATGCAAGCAGCGTATCTATGTTGTTGAGCAGTACTGAGCGAGAGCCAAATCTGTCAAATGCACCCGTTTTTATCAAACTTTCAATTGTTTTACGATTAACACTTCTGGAGTTAACCCTACTAAAGAAATCCTCTAATGTTACGAAGATACCCCCTGAACGAGCACGCAATATCTCTTCTACAGCACCAACTCCCACATTTTTAATAGCACTTAACCCGAATCTAATCTGTTCTTTACCCGGAACAACAGCAAATTCTACAAATGATTCGTTGATATCGGGTGCCAGAACTTCAATTCCTATGTGCTGACATTCGTTCATTTCTATAGTCAACCTGTCAGTATCATCATAATCACTTGTCATAAGTGCCGCCATAAATGCTGCTGGGTAATGTGCTTTTAGGTATGCCGTTTGGTAGGATATCAGCCCATAACAAGAAGAGTGGGACTTGTTAAATGCGTAATCAGCAAAACCCATCAAATCTTCCCAGAATTTTTCCATAACGGATTTAGGAACCCCACCAAATTCTTCGCCACCCTCGATAAATTGCTTTTTCATTTTTATCATGACGTCACGCTTTTTTTTACCAATTGCTTTTCTCAGAGTATCTGCGTCGCCACCAGTAAACCCACATACATCTCTCGAAATACGCATAACTTGCTCTTGGTATACCAGAACTCCAAATGTAGAACCTAGCGCTCCTTTGAATTTTTCATGGGCATACACGACTTTTTCTTGTCCGTTTTTACGCTTTACGAAACTATCAGTAAGTCCAGCACCCAGAGGGCCTGGACGATACAGCGCACCCATAGCAATTAGGTCATTAAACTCCGTAGGGCGAAGTTCCTTTAGATATCTCTTCATCCCTGATGATTCAAACTGAAATATCCCAGTCGTTTCACCACGTTGCAACATTTCATAAGTCTTTACGTCGTCCAGGGGAATAGTATTGATATCAATTTCTGTTTTGTACACCTTTTTGATAATACGAAGTGCGTTATTGATTACAGTAAGATTTGAAAGTCCAAGAAAATCCATTTTGAGCAAGCCAAGTTCTTCGACTGGATTCATGGAGTATTGTGTTGCTACAACGCCTTTTTGAGCCTTTTCTAGTGGTACAAATTTAACAATATCATCTGGTGCAATCACAACACCGGCTGCATGCACACCGTGGCTACGAATTGTACCCTCAAGCTTTATTGCAAGATCAAAAACCCGTTTTGCAACCGGGTTCTCCTTATACTCTTTAGCCAACTCTTTATTTTCTACGACTGATGTGGCCAACAATATGTGTCTTCCCTGGATAGGTTGCGGAATCATCTTTGCAAGTCTATCTGACTCCCCATATGGCACTCTCAGTACGCGTGATACATCCCTAACGGCGTTTCTAGCTGCCATACGACCGAAGGTAACAATGTTAGCAACTCTATCAGTACCATACTTTTCTACACAGTACTGGATAACTTCGTCTCTGCGAGTATCTTGGATATCAATATCGATATCCGGCATACTGATTCTGTCTGGGTTCAAAAATCTTTCAAACAACAAATCATATTCTAACGGATCTAACTCAGTAATCCTCAGAGAATAAGCAATGATTGAGCCAGCGGCACTTCCCCTTCCGGGCCCAAAAACAATACCCTGAGATTTACCCCAGTTCATAAAATCAGAAATAATTAAGAAATAGCCATTAAATCCCATTTGGTCAATAATTTGTAGTTCAAACTGAGTCCTGTCTAATACTTCTTTTGGTAATAGTTTCTTTGCTTCTACAATTGTTAGCTTGAGGGCATCCTCTTGCGAGACCCCTCCGTAACGAAAAGCGAGTCCTTTGAAGACAGATTCATCCAAAAATGATTTTTCTGTTACTCCTTCAGGCAGAGGAAATTTTGGAATTAATATTTTACCTAACTCTAGAGTAACTTCACATCTATCTGCTATTTTCTTGGTATTAGTGATTGCGTCTGGAAGAACATCCTGCCATCTATCAATAATATCTACTGGGTCAGCCATGTGGAGTTCGAAATCTTTCAGACTCATCCGTTTTTCGTCATCTAAAAATGAACCAGTCTGTACGCATAGAAGAATTTCATGTGCTTCTTGATCTTCGTGTACACGGTAGTGCGCATCATTCGTGACAACACATTCGATCGATAGCTCTTCTGCTAACTTAATTAGTTCTTTGTTTGCAGCTACTTGTTCACTCCAGGAGTGTGGATGCTTAGGATTGCCATGGTCTTGAAGCTCAATATAGTATCTGTCTCCAAAAATTTTCTTATACCACGACGCCGCTTGTTTTGCTTGTTCGTATTGTCCCTGACGAATTGCATCTCCAACTTCTCCACCGATACATCCAGACAGTACAATAAGTCCCTCGTTATATTTTTCCAGTAACTCATGGTCCAAACGAGGCTTATAGTAATACCCATCGAGATTTGCAATCGTACTCAGACGCATTAAATTTTCATAGCCAACGTTATTCATCGCCAGTAAAATGAGATGGAAGTTGTTCTTATCCTTTCCGGCTTCTTTATCCGTGTGAGAGCGAGCGGCAACGTATGTTTCCATTCCAATGATAGGTTTAACATTCTCTGCATTAGCTTCTTTGTATAGCTCGATTACACCAGACATAGTTCCGTGATCAGTTACAGCTACTGCATCCATACCCATTTTTTTAATACGCTCTATCATGGGTTTGATTTTCTGCAAACCATCCAAGAGACTATAGTGAGTATGATTGTGCAAGTGCACAAAATCAGACGATTTAATATCTACTTTTTTGTTCCCCATATTCTCTACAGTATACCGTGTTGTCTCTGTTTATTTTCAATAAAAATCGCCGCAACCTATACATTACGGCGATTTTTAACACTAATTAAATACTATTTTTTTAGAAAAGTCGCTAAAGCTTCTTTCGCTTCCTTTGCCTTTTGAATAGCCTTGTCCAAATCTTTGTCCTCTGCCTCGCCCTTTTTGATTGATATGGCTAATTCCTTTAGAGAATCGCGGGTGTGTTTCGCTTGGTCTATAACGACTTTTGCCTTTTCAGAAACTGACGAGCCTGCATCTTTTGCCTTTAGTTCCGCTTTCTTAATCAATTCCGATAATTCATCGTGTAATTTGTGTGACTCTGCCAAAAGTTTTTCGATAACTTTTTTTGAAGTATCTTTAATATCCTGCCTTGTTTCTTTGCCGCTTTTTGGCGCAAATAGTATTCCGGTTACTACACCTGCCACTGCTCCGATTGCAGCTCCGATAGCGATTCCTTTGTTCTTGTCTTTTGACATAGTATTATTTCCTTCCTTTTTTAAAAAC
This sequence comes from Candidatus Saccharimonadota bacterium, assembly GCA_043727115.1. Taxonomy (GTDB): domain Bacteria; phylum Patescibacteriota; class Saccharimonadia; order Saccharimonadales; family SZUA-47; genus JAYSZA01. The sequence continues at coordinate 1,041 of JAYSZA010000044.1, read as the reverse complement.
ATCAAACACCTGCGCGATAACAGAGCCTACGGCCGTTACTTTACCGGCACTTTTTAGCTGAGCTGAGAACTCTTCTACATTATCTGCTGTCTGCTTTGCCGTGTCAGAAATTGATCTAATCCTTTTCAGGATTTGAATAAACAATGATGTCGCTATAATTGCAACGACCAAGAAAATTGCTAACGCGATACTCAAAATAACTACTAATATATCGTATGAATCCATACTAGTAGTATAGCACGGGATTCTAATTCAATTTCTTGCGTAAGTGCTCTTTCAAGTCAGAACCATAGGTGGGATGTGACAATGCAACATCAAGTAGAGTTTGGAGATACAATTCCGGTGTACCTGTGTCATGGTAGTCTCCCTCAATAATCAGGCCATACACGGGATTACTTTTAGCAAATCTATCTATGGCATCAGCCATACGAACTTCGCCATCCTCGGCTACAAACTCTACCGAAATCTCCTTTAGTATTTCTGGCGTTAGAATATAGCCACAAACACAGGCTAGTTGTGAAGGGGCCTTTTCTGGCCCAGGTTTTTCGCTATAGCCATCAATGCGTACTAGCTTTTCATCTATCTTTTCTGCGACACTTACCACTCCATAGCTGCTTGTTTGCTCTGGAGTTACTTCTCTAAGAGCAACTACCGAAGCACCAGTATTATTGTAGGCCTCTAGTAACTGTTGTGCGCAAGAGACATCACCAGTATAGAAATCGTCCGCAAAAAAGTAGAAAAAAGGCTCATTTCCGAGTAAATGTTCAGAATTTATTACAGGTATCGCATTTCCTTTAACATCCCCCTTTTGCCTGATGTAGACGAAGTTTGCTAACTCTGCAATGGCTTTTAATTTATCTGCAATTTCTGATTTTCCTTTATTACGGAGTTCGACCTCTAACTCATGGCTTCTGTCGAAATGATCCTCGATTGAGCGTTTAGTCGGACCAGTTACTATAATAATATCTTCCACACCAGCTTTAACTGCGCCTTCTACAACAATCTGAATTACTGGTTTATTTATAATCGGTAACATTTCTT
>JAYSZA010000043.1:0-67932 GCA_043727115.1 Candidatus Saccharimonadota bacterium | reverse complement strand
GATTGCCTCAATGATAGCAGGTACAGATAGGTCACAGGGTGCTTTAGCAAACATAGTTGTAGGGATATTGGGATCCGTTATAGGTGGGTTATTGATGTCTCTAATGGGAAAAAGCGGTGTAAACGGCTTTAATCTCTACAGTGCTGTTGTAGCAATAATCGGATCGGTTGTTTTACTAACACTATATAAAGCCGTGGCTAGAAATAGTTAATCTAACAAGGAATTTTAACGATGATAGTAACAAATATTGTATTGAGGACGTTGTTTATCGTATTTACAGGATTTTTAATCATTGCGGTTCTGTGTGTTAATGAACTATTAAATGGCACCGGCCTTAGTCACCCAATTTGGGATAAAACCTACAGTTGGTTACCGCTTCTTAAAGATATTCTGTATATCTCTTTTGTGGGGGCGCTTCTAAGCGAAGCTGCTAGTGCTGATAAATTGGGGCATGAGCCTGTTAGGAAAACAGCAGTTAAAGGAGGATACCAGTATGGTCACTGAGCCGACAAAATTTGAAAAAAAATTACATAAATTGGAGCTAATGCGCAGAGATATTGGTATTAAGTTAGACAGGTCATACTTGCAGAATAATATCAGCGAACTGCTCGCTTTAGAGGAAAAGTATGCAGCAGTAATTTACCAAATAAGTAGGATAAGGTCACTATTGGCTCAAAAGAAAAGAACAACCGCAATGTAGTTAAGGAGTTGAATCATGAAGTTTACTAGGCGTGCAATATTCGTGTATATTGCTGGATTTATCTTTGATAAATACATGGAAAGACGTAGATTGGCTGGCCGCTACAGAGATCATGGTTAGTTAGAGAGACGAATTTGAACTTACTTAAGCAAAATTAAATTAAGAATAGATGGAGATATAAACATTATGGATAACGAAGATAATAACAACCGCTCTAGTACTGCACTTACGGTAGCTACATTCGCAATAATCATAGCAATGGCGGCATTTGCATTAGCCTGGGTTTCTTATAACCGAACAGGTAAAGACTTGGAGGACAAAATCAACGACACGCTAAACAGTGCAACCGAAAATGTTGGTGAAAATGCTCAGCAGGGTCTCGATTCAGTAGAAAACGGTATAGACACCGGACCTGACGGAGTCGACGACGGTAGACAATAAGAGTTTCGATGTGAAATTAAAGATGTATTAATTAGAGGAGGATATTGTTTATGAATATAATTGTATGGATAATTTTCGGAGCATTGGCAGGTTGGGTTGCGTCAAAATTAATGAGCACCGATGCTGAGCAGGGTGCGATTGCCAATATCATTGTTGGCATAATTGGGGCATTCATCGGAGGGTTCTTGATGTCGCTCATAGGGGGGTCTGGAGTCGATGGTTTCAATATCAGGAGCTTTGTGGTTGCTGTTATCGGATCGGTCGTGTTGCTTGCACTATACAGGGGAATCAAGCGTAATTATTATTAAGCGAATTCAATTCAAAAATTAATACAACTTTCAGGAGCAATATATGAGTGAGTTTAAAGAGACTGTGACAACAAGCCATGACCAAGGAGTAACCGATACGGGTGAGCAAATCGAGCAAGAAACTAGAAAAATAGATACTAGTTATTCTGCTAGCGGAAAAACAATAGGAGAAAATATAGTTTGGTTTATTGTAGGAATCATCAGTCTTCTGCTGGCATTTAGATTTGTGCTTAAACTATTTGGGGCAAACCGAAGTAGCGCGTTTGTAGACCTAATATACTCAGTTACTAATATTCTAACGGCGCCGTTTGACAGTATATTTGGCGTATCAAGGACGGTCTCTGGAGAAGTAAACTCTGTCTTTGAGCCTTCAATACTAGTGTCGGGCATTGTTTACGCAATTATAGGTTGGGGCATCGTGAAGCTGTTAAATATTAACCACCCAGCCTGATTATAAGCTTTTACAACTTGTATTTATTGCCCGAAACAATCTAGCGATTATCTATTTTAATCTCTCTAAAGCACCGCGGCGTTTAACGATATTCTTGTAATCCCATTGGATTTCCTTGGACTTATCTAGCCAGCATTGCAATTCTTCAACATTTACCTGTGAAACTTCAGTATATCTAGCTTCTGATGCTTTGAAACTTCCCTCATTAGAAAGCCCTGGCTCGTCAAAAGATTGCCCGCTCCAGAATAGTAGCCTGACGCAGTTCTTGAGTTTATCGTAACCAACTATAGGATTACCGTCCAAAAACCACACCGGGCCACCGTGCCAAATTTTGCTCTCTGCAGCAGTCAAATTATTATTAATTTCTCGCGCTATTATTTCACAAATGGCCTTGTCTTCTTCAGAAAGCGAATTATTGTAGACTTCAATTTCTTTATTCATGATTTCAAAGCTCCTTATTTAAACTTATAGCTACGGCTAAGAGTGTTGTTTTTGATATAATGTCAATTATATAACTGAATGAGGCAAAAATGAAAAATAATTACGCAATTGAAGTAGAAAATCTACAGAAATCTTATGGCAAAAACCACGTCCTGCGTGGTGTCAGCCTAAAAGTAGAGCGTGGCACAATGCTTGCGCTGCTAGGCCCCAACGGCGCTGGTAAGACAACAACTGTTCGCATACTCAGCACATTACTGAAGCCCGACAGCGGTAGCGTCTTGGTTGAAGGTCATGATGTGGTGAAAGACTCTGAATCAGTCCGTAGTATCATTGGGCTGACCGGGCAATCTGCTGCCGTTGATGAGCTTCTAACAGGGCGTGAAAACTTGGTTATGATGGGAAGGCTCTACCGACTCACCAAACAAAGCTCTGTCGATAGAGCCCAGGAACTTCTTCAAGAATTTGATTTAGTTGAAGCTGCCGAACGACCAGCCAAGACATACTCAGGTGGTATGCGTCGTCGCCTAGATTTAGCCGTTAGCCTGATTGCAACACCTCCTGTAATTTTTCTAGACGAGCCGACAACCGGACTAGACCCCCGCTCGCGATTAGTCATGTGGGAGATTATCAAAAACCTCATGAAACGTGGTACAACCATCTTGCTTACTACACAGTATCTAGAAGAAGCCGACCAGCTAGCCGACAAAATTATACTTATTAATGACGGTAGAGTTGTCGCTGAAGGAACAGCAGCAGAGCTAAAGAGCAAAATTGGAAAAGACCAGCTTGTACTGACTTTGGGCAATGACAAATCATTCCAAGAAGCCACAAAATTGTTAGGCAAATCAGTGTTCGACAAGCACGTCGATGAACTTACAGTAACCGTGAAATTAAACAATACCGGAGAAGACGTCAGAGAAATACTAGACAAACTGAATGCAAAACATATCCAAATAACGTCTATTGATATACATAAACCAACACTAGATGATGTATTCCTAAGCCTAACCGATAAATCAAGCAAAGGAGCAAAATAATGGCCGTCGAATTAGTGTTCCAGAAAAAATCAAAACTCTATCTAATGTTTCTTGATTCAATGTTAATGATAAAGCGCAGCAGCACGCACATTCTACGTAACACCGACCAACTCCTTGGCGCGTTCTTCCAGCCAATAATGTTCCTTGTACTATTCGCATCTGTTTTTGGCGGAGCAATCGAAAAAGCACTTCCTCCTGGTGTTAGCTATATTAACTTTTTGATGGCTGGAATCATCGTTCAGACCGTTTCATTTGGTTCGACAACAACTGCGATAGCCGTCACGAATGATTTGAAAAAAGGTATTGTTGATAGATTCCGTAGTCTACCTATGGCAAATTTGGCAGTTTTAAATGGTCATGTTGTTTCAGATATTTTTCGAAACACAATTTCTACTGTCGTCATGTTGCTCGCAGGACTCGTTATTGGGTTCCGCCCAGAGGCTAGCGCTTTTGAATGGCTACAAATTGTAGGAATACTACTTCTCTTCACCTTCTCGTTTTCTTGGTTATCAGCTATCATCGGTGTCATGGCTAAAAGTGTAGAGGCTGTTCAGTGGCTAACTTTTGTCATCATATTCCCTCTAACATTTGCGTCTAGCGCCTTCAGTCCAACAGATGGGATGGGTACATACCTAAGAGCTTTTGCAGAAAACCAGCCCATAACACAGGTCGTGGAGGCTATCCGAGCTCTCATACTAGGTACACCTATCGGAAATTACGGCTGGCTGGCTGTAATGTGGAGTCTCATAATTTTAATAGTTGCAGTTCCAACCGCTTCTCACCTATTCCGCACAAAGACCACTAGTTAGTTTTATCAACTAATTAGTGCTGGTGGCTGACGCAAGCAAGGAATCAAACTGAGCTCTTTCTTTGTCCGTGAACAGAACGTTTGAATTATCGATATGTGCTTTTGGTGTAGTAATGCCTGATGTTTCGGAAAAATCTGTGAAAAATGCTTCGAAGAGCACCCTGTATCTAGATCCGTCGATTACTTTGTGCCCCTGCACACATACACCGACTTCTAGCATATTCGATACTGTCTCCGTAATGTCATAGCCACCTTCGTTCGTAGCAATACTTCTGGACGCAAACTCTATAGCCATACCCTCACCAGAAAAATCGTGCCAGTCTGTATCATAGCTACTAAGTTCTGGAACGACATTATTGGGTTCCTTGCAGCCAACACCACGACCAACAGTGGTTGACCAGTCCTCACTTGTCCCACCAACTATGAATTTCGTATTTGCAGAAAAGCGAACTGCTTCTCGGTAACCAGTATCAGACACATCTACTTTTGCATCCATAACTGATGCGGAACCCCACTCTGTTGGATAGCAAAATGCTGCTCCAAATTCATTGTCGGCAAATAATGTTTCGTCATCCGTACACTCCAACGCAACCTCTTCTGATTCTTCGATTTCGGATGTTTCTTCCGCTGTCACTGCTTTTGTGTTTACGAATGTCTGACCACCTGGGACACCACACTGCTCTGGGAAGCTCTCCATAATAGGATATCCAGCGGCAACACATTCATCATAGCTATTGATTGCAGGCACGATTCTGGTGCTGTTATTTTCAGCTGGCTTATCGCCCCTGAACAAGAACCAGGCACCGCCTCCTATTGCGCATAGTAGAGCAACAGCCAAAACTGGGAATATCCATTTATTACCTTTGTTTGTCTTTATAGCTTGGGCTGATGCCGAAACTTCAGCTGGTGGGACAGAACCCTCCGGAGCAACATTATTTACAGTATTCTCTGTTTCTACAGGTTTCTGATTTTCTTGTTCCATATCTAGAATCCTTTTCCCCGAATCTTAGAGCTTAAATATACAGTGCTAACCCTAACTATACTGCTAATGGATAGCCCTGACAAATACAGATTAGGCTCAGGCTTTTTGTTTTCTTTTGAGAAACCACAGCTTAGATTTGCGTGGTTTCTCGGCTGCATCAAAACTGCTTCCATAATCTTCATAAACATCCAGATAGACCCTAATTGTAGTGACTATAATTATCATAATAGTAGGTCCTATAACAATCCCCAGAAATCCAAACAGCCTAATTCCTGCGAATACCGACAGGAGCATCAAAGCAGCATCAAGTCTTGCCTTTTTTGGTACAAGAATCGGGCGAAGAATATTATCAATATTTGAATTTATCAAAATATGCTGAAGTATGATCACAATCCCCTGCCATACCTGCCCAAATAGCGCCATAACTATTGCCGCTGGTATTGAAATTATCCCGGCTCCTAACGGTATTACCGACATGGCAGAGAAAACAACGAACAAAATGAAGAAGAACTCTGGGTAACCAAGCAACGCGAAAGTTAATGCCCCTAGAAATCCCTGAACTATTGCGATTATGAACTGGCCCTGGACTGTGCCTCGAACCATAGCACCAATTTTTTCTAGATATAGGTTAGAAATCTCATCGCCCAATGGGTTAAGTTTGCGGAAGATCGTGATCAAAGTCCGGCCGTTGCGCAAAAGTGATACAAAAACATACATATATATAATGCTTGCTGTTATGAACCCAAGGATGCTTGACGCAACCCCGCTAGCTACGTCTAATAAATATGAACCGGCTGTTTGCGAGATACTTTTAACTCCATCGATCAGGGACTGTTCCGTAACAGTGAAGTTAACGAATGGTATCGAATCAAGAAAATCATTAACAATCTCAATAATCCTAGAGCCCGTATTAGTTAGGCTAGAGCCCGACAACGAGTTAGCAAGAGAATTAATATTATTACTAACTTGTACGCCAGCGAAAATTATAATCAAAGTGAGTGGTCCCACGACAGCCAATATACTAATGAGCAGTACTATTGCGGAAGCTGATGAGCTGCTCATCCTTTTGGATAGCCTGTTATATAACGGGCTGAACAAGTAGGAGAGAATTCCTGCCAAAACAACCAGTATGAAAAAGGAGCTTAAAAAATACGCACCAAATATAATCGCTATCAAAGTTGCAATTGCTAAAGCACGTTTTTCTTGCAGTGTAACCGTAAGTTCTTTCATTATGAGTAACCTCTCTATCTTTGTTCTCAGTATAGTGAATTACGGTTCTAATACAAGATTTGTAGAAATTAACTCCATTCTCTAGTCGTCTGACCGGACAAAAGTCACCGGTTTTTTGATTAATTCAACCTTTAGAGGCAACCGCTCCATGCTATCACCGTCAATCGCAACAGGCTGCTGTTTGCGACTTCTAATTTCTGCTTTGGTTGCTCTGATACGCTTCAGATATTTTTGATTTCTACCCAAGCTTAAGGCGAATATAGCGGCAGCGAAAAAAGGTGAGAAGCTATTGTTGCCTAGACCATAGGTGATAATTTCAAAGTAAGGTTCAGCACCAGAAACTTTCGGTGTTATATGAATAGAGTCTGGCATATATTGGTTCAGTACGACCAGCTCCGTGCTGGTGTAGAAGTACTTTTTGCCATTTGCTCTGACTTCTAAATCGGGTGCTGACGAGCGGAAGAATACCTTAGCAATCCCGTTGAAATAGGCCAGTTTTCCATATCGCTTCTTGTCTTCATCTGTGACCTCAGAAAACATCTGCGAAGTTGCGCCGACGTTGACGCCTATCAGGAAGTCTCTTTTGTTGGCACGACATAAATGTCTCTGCTCAGTATTACTTCCCATTGCTACTTCAAATGCTTGCGCTAAACTGCGGGTAACGCCCAGAGATTTGGCATAATAATTAGCAGTTCCGAGAGGCAGAATTGCAACTTCAACGTTAGGTTTAATGCGGCGAACCAAGCTTGCTGTCAGACTGATTGAACCATCGCCGCCACCGATAATAATCCGTTTCAGTTTTTTGTTTCTTAAAGCCTCACGAATAGTATTATCCAGATCAGGACCATCGCACATCTTCAGACGCAAACCGTATTCTTTAACAAGTTTAGACAATGACTTCATTTTAGCAGGGACTTTGCCTGAATCTTGATTGACTATCAGTTGAATATTCTCGGGGCTCAGGCTCATACCCCTATTGTACTAGTTGATATCTGCTTAGGCCAAACCAGGATGACTAGAGCCACTGCCCTAGCACTGCACCAACTACGGCTAGTGCTACTATATCGTGCATTCCGTCAATCCAAGTCAGGTCTTTGCTACGACGCGCAAATCCATTGTGCATGACGTGACTCCCGAATCGAAATGCGACTCCTGCAATAGCACCAAATAATAATCCGTCAGCAGCTCCACTTGTACCAGTCGCCATCATTAGAGCACCCATAACGGCAGCTGTAATGAACGACGTTATGCCCGTCATGACAAATACTTCTGTCATGCCATCACCACTTTTCATATCTTTTTCGCTCAAGCCTATTAACTTTGCCCACTTCTTACCAAACACACTCATCGAATACCATGCAGACCCAACTACAAATGTAGATGCGGTTGCCCCGACTACTGCCCACCAGTTCAAATCACCTAATTGACTTCCCCAATCCATAGAACGGTTCTCCCTTAGTTAGTAACTCCAACTATACGCCCAACTTACCTGAATGTTGTGCGTTATCTCACAAAACCGGCAAAGCGGCGTTTAACTAGAACCAGTTTCTGCCCCAGCTCACGGCGCCATTCATAAGTGATATATGCTAATGTTCCTGACAAAGCTACGGCAATAACCAGCCAATTTATCTGCCCAGCTTTATTTTCTACTGCAACATCTGTAACTGTAGGAATTTCATCTAGTGATGCTCCGAGCACGCTTACTTTACGGCAGCGATTTGTCTCAGGATTTCTTTCCTGTCCCTCTGGGCATGAGGACAGTGAGGAGACTACAGGTGTTTTTCGGCAACGGTTAGTATCGGTATTCCTATACTCGTCCTCATCGCACGGTGTCAGCTGTGATACCGCTGTTTCTATAATGCGGCAGCGATTTGTTTCTGGGTTGCGGTATTTACCTGCCGGACATGGTGCTTGCACGCTTGTGACACCAGTCACTTCATCTTCTACTGGCTCCAAGTAGGGTTTATTTGGCCCTCCAGGCGTAATTTGATTTGTATAAATCCACTGGTCTTCAACTAAGGCCCAAGACGCATCATCGTTAGCGTTACTATAAACGGGACTCTCGCTTACTATATTGCCTGCTGGTGCAACTAGTCTTAGCTCTACTCCGGTTGTATTTGGCAAAACAATTTTAGTTACAGAGTCCTCAAATACTAGATACTGCCCTGCGGCGATACTTTGATGAGGAAATACGAATTCCTTAGTGAACCCTGGACCAACTTGTAGCCTATAGCCCTCTAAATCAACTGCGTATTTTTGTGGATTGTAGAATTCAATAAACTCTTGCCCCTTATCATCGGATGGTGCATTGGCAACCAGTTCTGTAATAAATAGTATTGCGTCTTCAAGCGGTATTAGAGTACAGTCCACTGCACCATTAATCTTTTCGTAACCTTCCGGCGCAACAATCTGTAGCTCGTCAATGTTAGGGCAGAAATCCTCAATGCAAACACCATCTGCATCAACCATATAGCCTTGCGGCACTTCAAGTTGAACATCTGGGATATTTAAACATGTATCGACAACTATCTCTACCTCGTAAACTCCGGACACAATTGGATTTAATAACGGCCTAGAACTAAAATCTACCAAATTGATATCTGTGTCCAGCTGCAGTGCCAATGAATCACGACTTAGTACTTTTCCTTCCGTATGTTTTATTGCCGGCAAGATACCATTGATTTGAACCGCCGTACCCCAAGATACCCTGTCAATTTCTTGCTTATTCTCGTCAACTAGTATCATGTGCCCACCGGATGCAGCTATGCCTGCACTGAAAATAAAATCCGGAGTAAAAGCGGGGTTTTTTGTCATGAATTCAGACGTAGCAAAGCTAACATAACCACCTGACGCGGCCCAGAGTTGTGTTTGTGTATCAACTGGAACCGTACAAGCTAGATCATTAAAAGTCACACCATTTGAAGCACTACTGTCTTGCAGGCACCAGTTAGAGATATTGATATCCGCTGCCGAAAGGTTATAAAGCACTATAACTTCTTCATTCAAGGTGCCAGAAACGGCTCCGGCTGTTTGCAGTTGCATAATAACTAGGTTTTCAGAAACTGCAGCAACAGTTACGGGAGGGTATAGAAATATCGCTAGGCTAAAGACTGAAATAATGAAAATTGAAGCGATATACTTCACAAGTTAACCCTCTTTATTAGCGAAGTATCTTCCGCATCGAGTTTTTTGTCAAGCAACTACAGATTTTGCCATAATAAAATTGCAAGCTGTGCGTTGCAAAGATAATCACTCAATGATGTTGTAGCTCCTGAATTCGTACCCAGTTCTGCGCCACATGTAAACCATCCCAACGACAATCACTATATAACTAACTAATACTGTGGTCGTTGAAAAAACAATCTCCGAACTCGCAAGAGGTAGTTGCGCCAAAGAGTTAACGACTGTCGTAATATATCGAAGAACTAACTCTGCAGGTAAACCAATGATTTCTGCAACGATGGTTGGAAAGGTTAGTCCCGCCACTCCCGCGACAGCAGTCAAAGCCATAGAAAGTGGTATAAACGACAGAACCAATGCATTCGCTAGCAATGCCAGCGGTGAATATTGTCCAAAGACATATGCAATGATTGGAAGTGTTAGTAGTTGCGCGGACGCTGTTTCGATAAATACCTGTCTGATGTTTCCCGCTTTTTTGTCACCCCAAAAGTACACGTGCAGTAAGGGCGCAAACATAATCACTCCGATGAATGATGCGAATGACAGTAACCAGCCTATATCTCCCCATGCATATGAAGGATTAATTATGACCGTGATTGCCGCAGAAAACGATAACAGTACGACAGGGTGTAACTTGCGACCAAAATACCAAGCAAGCAAACTAATTCCCGCAATTAATGATGCGCGCGACATTGATGGAGTAGCACCAGTTATCTGCAGGAACCCATATACTAAGGTGAAAGATCCTGCAAGAGCTGTGAATCTAGATATTTTCTCAAAAAATCGCCTAGCAAAACGTATTAGAATTGTTAGATTATAGCCACTGGCAACAACGATGTGAGTTAGTCCGAGTAGCCGTAAATCATTTCCTAACCTTTCTGGAAGAGTAGTCTTTTGGCCCACTAAGAATCCGGCTCCTAACGATGCTTCTGGTTCGCGAATGCTTGTGCGTATTCCGCCAGCAAAGGAGTCACGCGCGTCTCGACCAACATCAACATAATCCTGGCGTTCAATTCGAACTAGTCTAGCTCGGTAAAGAGCAGCCGGAATCGTTCCGAAACCTTCCGTTATTTTTCCTTCAACAGCAATAATGTCTGACCGCTTTATAACATTCGAGTCATTTATAGACACCCAAACCTTGCCGCCTACTGGCTCATTATCCACCAATACGTTCTCTAGCTTCATGCGTATATCGCCCTCTGTGTCAAAGCTCGGGTCTTCGCCAACTTTTCCAACAATTTGCACTTCCGTGCCCAGATACTTTTCAAAACCATGTTGTTTTTGTATCTCTAAACCTCCTCGCCAGAGCCCGAAACCAAGCCCCGCAAACAACACCATTAACACACCGAAAAATTGTTTGTTAATAAATCCAACTAGCCCCAAACAGAAACTACACACAATCCACTCAGTACCAGAAAATCCAGACCAGAATAGCGACAGATATGTCCCGGCAATAATCCCAATACTCACCCAAGCAATCAACCAAGACGGATGAATTATTTTTCTTTTGGGTTCACTAGAATTAGTCAACTTAGTACCGGCAATACCTGTTCTCCACAACCATTTAGTACCCTTTTCATGGCGGACTTTTCTGCTTCTGTCACCCACAAACTATATTTCGACTTCACAGCTATTTGGCGTGCAGTATACTGGCATCTGAATGCTTTGTTGGGCGGGAGCCAAGTAGCTGCGTCTCCGTCGCCTTTTTCCTGATTTGTTGGACCATCAACTGCAAGTAAATTTAATGAGTCATTGGCTAGACGCAGGCGCGTATCTGCATCCAGACTCTGCGCACCCTTTTGCCAACTATCACTCAGCGCAACCACATGGTCAATCTGCACAAGACTACTAGTAGTACTACCGCGCACGAAAGAAATTACTGTACCTGTGTATGGGTCATTGAGCGTGCCGCTCAGCACCACACAATTATCTGTCGCTAGTTCTACTTCCGTCATACCGCGGGCGAGCATAATATTACGCATATCACAGCCACCAACAGTAGCCCATCCATCGCCAAATTCACTTCGGGAATAACCGGTTTTTGGCGCCCTGCCCTTAACTTCTAGTCGCTCCAATACATCAATTGCTAGCTCACTTGCGATTACAGAATCAGATAATACGGCGACTGGTGGCCCTACCTGTGGTGTATCCTGTTCAAAACTAGGGTTTATGCCTACTACCAGTAGCGTAATTAGAACAAATAGCACAAAAACAGAGCGACGCATTTTCAACACATTCTTTGCTGGTACCCTCATTAACTGCTAGTGTAGCGGATGTTTAACTTGTTTACTATTTTTATACTTTATATGCTTGCACTATGGCCTACAGTTACCTATGATGGTAAAAATTAGGAGTCAATTTATGGCAGCAACCGCCGAGTTAGACAGAATATTCTCATCACCTTACGAAGATATTCAAAGAGCTAGAGACTTATTTGAGCTAGATAACTGTCTGCCTCCTGGCATGAGGATGGCTGAAGTGGACGAACTTTGTCTAGAAGCACAACAAAGCGGTTTTCTTGTTATTGCCGGTAATGGTTCTGTTGGTGAAACCTGTGCATGCTGATATTGGCGTAAGACATATGATGGGTGCAATAAAAAACAAAGCACTCAGTCGAAGAGAATACCGCTCTTACGCAGACCAACTGATCCAGAGAGTCGTTGACGTAGTCGAGCCCGTCTATATCTCAGGAGAAGAAGCATCAATTGCAATATCTGTTAGAGGTGGATTACCTTTTGAAAAACCGCTATTTGAACAGCTCCACGACGCAGACACTGGCTTCACCCAACAGACCCGACACGAAGTAACGATGTTTGTAGACAGCATACCTGCAAAAATGGGGAGTTTCGCCCGTAAACATACTTTTGCTGCCGATTTCATGGTCGCTACAGCCGGGTCAATGATCGATCTGCTTGAACAGTCTATGTCGGAAGGTGCCGAAATGTGCACCGTACTTGCTGGTTTTATGACTCCACAAGCATTGGCTAGACTATACCGTTCACAACTATCAGGAAACGCGTACATAAATAAAGTCATTTCTCTTCCCTTAGAGGCTGGACTTATTACCTTGGGGCCAGAAGCAAAAAACTTTATTTTTGGGGGTATTAGCAAAGAATTTGAAGGATTACCAAAAGAAAAACTAGAAGAATTAATGGTCGGATTCATGCTAGGAGACCATGGAAATAGATACTATAAAGACCTCTCTAACTTAAAGCATTTATCCTAGAGGCGTAGGCGCGGGCAACCTCCACGTGACCAAGAATCTTTAGTGCACCAACCAGTACGTAGACTTCGTTTAGAATTTCTTCTGAGACCTCTTCTTCTAGTCGCTTGAACCTGTTTTCTACCTCCGCCATCAGTTCGTGTTTGTGATTGCTAGATGCAACATGACTTTCAGCTACGCCTTCGACAACCTCAAGCGACCGCGCGGATTTGTCTCGCTTACGCAAATGCCCACGGTTTATCAAATTGTTAACATGCAAAGCTACTGTTGCAACGGATGTGTAGTTGCAGCCATTCATAATTTCTCTATAGCTTGGGCTGTAGCCATGTTCACTTGTGAAGTGTCGTATAAAATCTAATGTTTCGTGTTGTTTTTTGGTTGGTCTAGTCTTGCCACCTGTACCCGAATTACTTGCTTGTTGTTTCATATTCTGTTTCGCCATAAGTGTTTCTCCCCCCTCTTAAAATTTAAGATTTGTTTCGTATTTCGAATTTATTATTTCGAAGTTGCCCAATTTATGCATGGTGTCGTGTCCGCCTAGGCTTTGGCTGGTCTTTGAATACCCATTTTTTGTACCAGAGGTAATTCCAGACTGTGAAGAAGCCACTGGCAATAAACTGCCCGATTTCTGGCATGATACCGTTTCTCTGCAGAACATAAAGAATTAGATAGTTCAATAAAAAAGCGTTCAATGCAGTGTAGACAATGTAGCGTCGGGCCATAATTCCAAGTTTTGCAGGCTTCTTGGTCTTGAACACCCAATAACGTTCTAACAAAAAGTTGAGCGTAATACCAACTGCGTTACCAATCAGATTGGCCCAAAACAAACCAATGTGGTTGTCCAGGGTAATGATTATAATGTACCCACTCCAAAACCAAACACCGCCCGTAACCATATACTGGGCAAACTGAATCATAAGTTTCTTAGTTTTGCCGGTAGTATTTTGCTTTGTACGCATTTTGTTTATGCTTTTATACTAAACCGTCCGTAATTAATCTGCAACAGTTTGATGTTACAATAACAGATAGATGAAACATAGTGCTTCGCTACTTTACAGCTTCGTCCTACTTGTCTTAGATTTTTTTGCGCTTGTCATCGCATTTACTCTTGCGTTCATTATTCGCGTCAAACTTGACGACCGACCCCTTATTGAGCCTATAACTGCGCAGGCATACATTGGTGTCGTAGCTGTTTTGCTAGGATTCTGGCTTCTTATTTTTGCTCTATTTGGCCTCTACCATGCAAGAGTCTATGAAAACCGGTTCAAAGAAGCATTGATGTTACTTATCGGTTCATTTATCGGTATTTTATTCCTAATCGGTGCTGAATATGTACTGAATCGCCCGATTTTCCCAGCAAGACTCGTAACCGTCTACGGGCTTTTGTTTGCGTTCCTATTAACACTGCTTTTCCGCACCATTGCCCGAGGAGTCAGACGCACGCTGTTCCGTTACGGTATCGGTATCAATGACGTACTCATAATTGGCTCGACGCCTATTACCGCAGAGCTGGCACAGGGCCTAAATGCCAAACACTCAGGATTTTCTGTTGTCGGTATTGTTACAAACAACCCGGAAAAATACGCTCATGTTGCCACAAAACACCACTTCACTAGTTTTGAAACAGCCATACAGAAACTGCAAAAATACGACATCAATACAATTGTTCAAACAGAGCTGTATTCCAGCCAAGATAAGAACGACGAAATTCTAAACTACGCCCAGGAACATCACATATCTTATCGGTTTGTGCCCGGAAACAACGGACTATTCATTGGCAGTATAGAAGTTAGTCTATTTCAAAATATACCAACCGTAACCGTTCATCAGACAGCACTAATTGGCTGGGGGCGAGTTATTAAACGCCTATTTGACCTATTCTTCGGAACAATTCTACTGATACTAGCATCTCCAATACTGCTATTCGTTTGGTTGATTCTTGCAACCATCGGCGGGGGCGACCCTGTTTACAGACAGACCCGCATGTCTAGATTTGACACAAAAATTGGCCTTTTCAAATTCCGAACTCATAGCCATACATACAATGGACTCACCCCGGAAGAAGCGTTCACAAAGATGGGCAAACCGGCTCTAATTAAACAGTACCGCGACAACGGTGATTTCTTAGAAATCGACCCTCGTATCAGCAAAATCGGGCAAATACTTCGCAAGACAAGTATCGATGAACTTCCTCAACTTCTAAACGTGTTGAAGGGTGATTTAAGCCTTGTTGGGCCGCGACCACTCATCCCTCAAGAAATGAATCTGTTCAAGAAAAAGAACGTTATCTTAAGTGTTAAGCCCGGGGTCACTGGTCTAGCAGTTGTGTCCGGTAGAAAGAATATTCCGTTCGAAGAACGTCGCAAACTAGATATGTACTATGCACAGAACTGGAGCTTCTGGTTAGACATTGTCATTCTTTTGAAAACTGGCGTCCAAGTAGTAGCTAGGATGTTCTCCGGAAAGTCCGACTGATGCCTAAGCCCAAGATTGCAATTGTCTGTGACTGGCTTACCAATATGGGCGGGGCTGAGCGAGTGATTTTGGAGCTTCACAGAATGTATCCTGACGCACCAATCTACACTTCGACCTATGAAAAAAACAAAATGCCTCTGTTCAAAAATGCAGATGTTCATACTGCCTGGTTTCAGAGATTACCTAAGGTTCTGCGTAAGCATCAACTGCTCACACTACCGCGTCAGTGGCACTTCGGACACTTGAAACTAAAAGGCTACGACATTGTGATATCTGCATCAGGCGCTGAGGCTAAGGCTGTACGCGCTCCAGATGGGGTGCATATCAACATGTGTTACACGCCAACGTTGTACTATTGGGTTAAACCAGACGAATACTTGAGTGGCGAAGGTAGCGGTGGGCTTAATCCAATTTGGCGACTAGGTTTAAGAATCCTACTGCCCTGCGCTCGTAAATGGGACCTGAAAGCCAGTAAACGTCCCGACCAAATGTACGCCATATCAACCGCCGTACAAGCAAGAATCAAAAAATTCTATGGACGTGACAGTGAGTTATTATACCCACCCGGCGATATCAACCGATTTGCAAATAATGGAATCCTGAAACGCTCAGGTTTTGTTACATTTGGCCGCCAGGTCCAACACAAGCGACTAGATCTAGCCATCGCAGCCTGCAATGAAATTCAAGCACAGTTAACGGTTGTTGGCAACGGCCCAGAACATGACAGACTCAAACATATGGCTGGACCCACTGTAGTCTTCAAAACCAACGTCTCCGACGAAGACATGATTAAGTATGTCTCACGGGCCGAAGCCTTCATATTCCCTAATGAGGAAGATTTCGGCATTGTCGCCGTAGAAGCCCAAGCTGCCGGGACGCCGGTGATTGCATACCGAGCTGGTGGTGCACTTGATACTGTAATCGAAGGAGTAACTGGCGAGTTTTTTAATGAACAGACGTCCAGCTCACTAGCTGGCAAAATCAAAGATTTCAACTACAAGCTCTACAATACCCGCGCCATTACTGACCAAGCCAAGAGGTTCTCGACGGAAGCATTCCGAGCTAACATCGATAAAATCGTTGTAAAAAACAGCAAAGTGTAAATATTTCCTCTACTGTATCTAACAACTACCCTATATACCCAAATGGTCTCTACTCTGTTAATTGAAGACTGCTTGTTGCAAATACAACTATGACTAGTAGCCATATACATGCGAAGCTACTTACTGCGCAGCGCTATTATCGTGTGTTTAACAGATTAATTTTTAAGAGTATTCCACGGCAAGTAGATGTTTGTATATGCGTTCAGTTCTTGAAGCGGTGTAAACACATGACATAAGAAGAACTGTATTAAGAGAAAATCATAAGATTGTATTAAGGAGATAAAAATAAATGTGCGGAATTGTTGGATACGTAGGAAAAAATAATGGAACTCCCTACATTTTGGATGGTCTTGAATCGCTAGAATACCGTGGCTATGACTCTGCCGGCTTGTCTCAACTACAAAAAGGAAGAATCAACACAACCAAGGTTGTCGGTCGCGTCGAAGCCCTCCGCAAGGAGCTTGAGAAAGCGTCACTAGAAGACTCTATTCCTACATGGCTTGACGCCTCACACTCAGAGCTCGAGCCAATTTCGCCCTACTCACGAGAAGCGCAAGCAAGTCGTACATCGGGTACGATGCAGCGCGCATCGCAAGTGAGTAAGGCGGAAGGGGCCGAGAAGACTGTGGTGTCTCAGGCGTCACCTGAGAGCAGACAGTCTGGCTCTGTGTGTGAGGTTGGAATAGGACATACACGGTGGGCCACACATGGAAGCGTTCTACACAAAAATGCTCACCCGCACCACGACAAATCTGGTGAATTCAGTGTTATCCATAACGGTATCATCGAAAACTACCAAGACATCAAAAAATTTCTAGAGCCGAAAGGTTACAAATTCTACTCTGACACAGACACGGAAGTTATTCCGAATCTAGTTCACTATCATTTTCAGAAACTTGGTGATGTAGAGCAGGCATTTATCGCAACTATAGACGCATTACGCGGCGCATACGGCATTGTGATGATTACCACCAACCAACCAGACACTATCTACTGCGCTAAACTATCTAGCCCGCTTGCAATCGGCGTTGGCAAAGGTGAAATGTTTATTGGTTCAGACGCGATACCAATGGCCCCACACACTCAAGAAGTCGTGTTTCTACAAGACAACGACATAGCGATTGTGACACAGGGCGGCTACCGAGTTATCGATGGCAACACCAAGGAACGATTACACAGACCGTCAGAACACATCGAATTAGAATCTAGCACCTCTGACACGGGCGAATACCCTGACTTTATGTCCAAAGAAATGCACGAAGCTCCACAAACAGTTCGCTCTGCAATGCTTGGGCGATTACGTGTGGAAGAAAATTTAGTCAAACTCGGAGGCTTGGAGCTAGTACAAACCCAGCTTCAGTTCATCGACCGCATAGTAATACTTGCCTGCGGAACCTCACTCTACGCCGGAATGGTGGGTGAATATTTAATAGAAGAAATCGCTGGAATTCCTGTAGAGATTCAACAAGCCAGTGAGTTCCGCTACCGTTCTGAGCCCCTTTCTAGAAGTACTGCTGTATTAGTTGTCTCACAATCCGGTGAAACTGCTGATGTAATTGCGGCGCTGAAGAAATTAGAAGGAACAGGCATACTCAAACTTGGTGTGATTAATTCAACAGGCTCTACTCTGTCGCGCCTAACTGACGCGGGTGTTTACTGTCACGCTGGTCAAGAGAAGGCCGTGGCCAGCACCAAAGCATTCATCGCCCAAGTCACGGTTCTACTCCTAATTGCGCTTTCTTTGTCCAAAAACTACCCGGAATACTCTACTTTACTGCACGCCCTGGATGATTTACCAAAACAGATAGAAAAAGTGTTAGAAAACGAAGAACAAATTGCCAAAATCGCCAGAAAATATTCACATCACCCAAATTTCCTATGTATTGGTCGCCGTTATGCCTATCCTGTAGCTTTGGAGGGCGCGCTCAAGCTCAAAGAAATCAGCTACATTCACGCCGAAGGCTTTGCTGGTGGAGAAATGAAACACGGGCCTTTGGCGTTAATTGACAAAAACTTCCCTACTTTTGCGTTAGCACTCACAAATGACGTTGCGGAAAAATCACTCAGCAACATGCAAGAAATAAAGGCCCGCGGCGGACCACTAGTCGCCATAGTCGACGATGCTAAGTCGGAAGCCGCAAAACTTGCAGATGACTTTATTGTGATTCCGAAAGTTCCCGAACAACTCCAGCCAATCCTATCAGCCGTTGTAACGCACCTATTCGCCTACCACACTGCCAAGGATCTAGGGCGCGACATAGACAAGCCGCGCAACCTGGCAAAATCTGTAACGGTTGAATAGACTTACTCTTCGTTGCCGTTTTCTTTGTTTATCCTAGAAGACGAATCTCTTTTTTCAACCTCGCTGCTACCAACACCAAAAACTGCTTTGATATTACAATCTTCAATGGCCTGCATTTCATTTTCTGGTAATGCATGTTTATTTGGGTCCCGATCGCCACCATTTGCGAATATTAATTCATCATCCGGATACAATTCCCTGATTTTACGCAGAGAAAGAGCTTGGCCTAAATCTTCATCGACAGAGACAATTACCTCATCAACTAGACGAAGTGAGCGCATAAGTCTCGCGCGGTTTTGCTCATCCAAGATAATTTTGCCCTTTTTCATCATCTGAGCCTTATCGTTGTTAACCGAGACTATCAGTCTATCTCCGAGCTTTGCAGCTTCTTCAATCATATCAAGGTGTCCACCATGTAAGGGGTTAAAGTAGCCGCTAACAATCACTATTTTCATAGGTCTATACTAACAGAATCCGCCCGAGGTATACTAGAAGATAGAAAAGAGGTACTTCATGTCTTCAATAAGCGACATATTCAAATCATACGATATACGGGGAAAAGTAGGCACGGAGTTGTCGCCAGAATTTGTTAAAGACACAGCCAAAGCATTTGCAGATTGGTTGCCTACTGATGGAATCATTGCTGTCGGCCGTGATATGCGTCCCGACTCTGAGGCGCTAAGCAAAGCATTCATTGAAGGTTTGCGTGAACAAGGTCGCGCTGTTTGGGACATAGGAGAAGTAACTAGTGACATGATTTATTTTGCTGTTGGCAAATGGGATTTGAGTGGAGGTGCAGTAATCACCGCCAGCCATAACGCGGGTGATGAAAACGGTATCAAACTATACCGAGACAAAGTAACTGCAGTAGGCCTAGCTTCTGGTCTGGACGCTATTCGTGATTTAAGTCTAAACAAGCAGTTCAAACCTACCGCAGCAACGCCCGGGACTTTGACACAGAAATCTGTGACGATGGAGTGGGTCGAGCACTGCATGGGATTCATAGACAACCTAAAGCCCTTCAATATAGCAATAGACGCAGGCAATGGTATGGCTGGAGCAATCCTGCCTTCAATTCTTCCTAAATTACCAATAACAGCAGACGCTATGTACTTTGAGCTCGACGGAACCTTCCCAAATCATGAAGCAAACCCGCAAAAGATGGAAAACTTGCAGGACCTGATGGATAAAGTTAAAGAGAAAAACTACGACTTTGGCATAGCTTTTGATGGCGACGGTGACCGTGCAGTGTTTGTCGACGACAAATCGCGTCCTGTCCTAGGAACAGATTTGATGTCTATTGTCGCAAAGCTATATCTAGAAAAGTATCCAAATAGCGTAATTGTTCATGATGTCAGAACTAGCCGTGCAACCCAAGAACTAATTTCTGAGTGGGGTGGAACTGCAATTCGGTCAAAGGCTGGCAGGGTTAATGTTGGTTCACTCATGCGAGAAGTCGGTGGCGTGTTTGGTGGCGAAACAACTGGGCACTTTTTCTACAAAGAAAACTATGATGCAGATTCAGGACTAATTGTGGCTTTAACTGCCATGCAGGCATTGACCAACTCAGGTCAAAAATTATCAGAGCTAGTTGACGAATACCGCCGTTATTCCATGATTCCTGAACAGAACTTTGAAACTACAAAACCTAAAGAACAAATATTCGATGCGCTAGCGATAACCTTTCCCGACGGAAAATCCGATACTCTAGACGGCCTAACTATTGAATATCCAAATTATTGGTTTAATCTCCGAGCCAGCAATACTGAGCCTGTTATGCGCCTCAATGCCGAAGCAAATACTCAGGAAGAGCTGGCTGAGCTGGTAAACAAAGTCACCTCCATTATCAGTTAACACCCTATCTATCATCGCTGTAACTGTTGTGTTTTTAACTATAGTTAGTATATTGGTTTTTAACAATACGCGAAAACTACGGATAGATTGTACAATAACAGTATGAATAAAATACTAGTTACTGGCGGAGCTGGCTTTATAGGCTCAAACTTTGTTTACTTAGCACTGAATGAACGTCCAGACTGGCAAATTACAGTCCTAGACAAACTGAGCTATGCAGGAGATATTGCAACTCTAGAACCAATACTTAACAAGATAGAATTCGTGACTGGAGATATATGTGATGAAGTATTGTTAGACAAATTGGTATCAGAAACTGACGTCGTCGTTCACTTTGCAGCCGAATCACACAATGATAATTCTCTGACTAATCCCTGGCCATTTATAGAAAGCAATCTAATCGGTACATTCAGAATCTTGGAAGCTGTTCGCAAACACGGCAAAAAGCTCCATCATATTTCTACCGACGAAGTCTACGGTGACCTAGAGCTAGATGACCCTTCTAAATTCACGCCAGAAACTCCCTACAATCCATCCAGCCCCTATTCCAGTACTAAAGCTGGTTCAGATTTGCTTGTCCGTGCTTGGGTCAGAAGTTTCGGTATTCACGCTACTATATCTAACTGTTCCAACAACTATGGCCCACGTCAGCACGTAGAGAAGTTCATTCCCCGTCAAATCACCGAAATCCTAGAGGGCCGTAAACCGAAACTTTATGGTACCGGAGAAAACGTTCGTGACTGGATTCATGTCGACGACCACAACACGGCTGTCATAGCTATTATGGAAAAGGGTGTTTCTGGAGAGACTTATCTAATTGGTGCAGATGGAGAAGAAGACAACAAATCCGTCATAGAAATGATACTAACAACTATGGGTAAAGAATCTGATGATTACGGGCACGTTAACGACCGTCCTGGCCACGATATGCGTTATGCAATAGATTCCAGCAAGTTGCGGAGCGAACTTGGCTGGACTCCGAAATACACGAACTTTAAAGATGGTCTTCAGGCTACCATTGATTGGTACACTCAAAATGAATCGTGGTGGAAGCCCCAAAAACAAGCCACTGAAGATAAATATAAAGAGCAAGGACACTAAATTATGGCAAATATTCCGACGACAGTTTTCACAAAAAGAGAGACTCCGATACCGGGACTACTTATCTTTGACATCGACTTCCCAAGCGACGATCGTGGTTGGTTTCAGGAAAAGTTCCAACGTGAAAAACTGCTAGAACAAGGCCTCCCTGCTGACTTTCAAATAGTACAAAACAATGTATCGTTCAATAAGGACCGCGGAGTCATCAGGGGTTTTCACACTGAACCGTGGGACAAATATATCTCTGTTGTGACCGGAAGTGCATTCGTTGCGTATGTCGATTTGCGCAAAGGGGCAAGCTTTGGGACTGTCTACACCACCACGCTTACTAACTCATCATCGGTATTTTTGCCCAAAGGCGTTGCAAACTCCTTCCAAGTATTAGAAGATGGTACATTCTACGTTTACAGCACCAACGACCACTGGAGAGCAGACAACTATGATCAGTATTGCTTCGTGAACCTAGCCGACCCAGAGCTAGCGATTGAATGGCCAATCCCTCTGGGTGATAGTATCTTGTCTGAAAGAGACAAGAACCACCCAAATCTGTCTGAAATAACCCCAATGGAAGTTTAAACTGTGTCAGAAAATATCCCTCAAAATTCTGGTCCAACCGCAGAACAGATTCAAGAAGCAGCCTCTGTCCTAAATGGTCTTGAACCGGGATTTTTACCGGGACCTATTTTTGAACAAGTAACCAGACTATGCGTAACACCAATTGTAGAAGTAGTGCCACTTAGAACTTCCCCGACTGGTAATACTGAGGTTTTACTACTTAAAAGAGATGACGATGACCCAAATTGGCCAGGAATGCTTCATACACCCGGCACTGTACTTAGAGCAACTGATTTAAATAATGGTATAGACGGGGCCATAAACAGAATTTTTAGAGATGAGTTAAAAATTGAAACGCCCCCAACTGTCTTTGTTACCTCCTTTTTCCACAAAGTTAAGCGTGGGGCGGAAATAGCATCAGTGTACTATGCCGATCTAAATGAATTGGAAGTAGTTGGTGATTGGCACCCAGTAGCTAATCTTCCCGGTACTATCGTTGACACTCAGATAGAATTTATTAATAGAGCAGCAGAAAAATTTAACAAAGAGGTAAACAATGGATGATTCAAAGATTTTTATTGTAGGAGCAAACGGACAATTGGGCACGGCACTTTGTGCAAAATATCCAAATGCAAAATACGCTGATATTGATGAGCTGGATATTGCAGACAAAGCATCTGTTGAGGCCTTCGACTGGTCTGGTATCGATGTCCTGATCAATGCCGCCGCCTATACTAACGTTGATGGTGCGGAGACCTCTGAGGGTCGCGTGCTTGCATGGAGCATCAACGCCGATGCAGTAGCAAACTTGGTTGCAGTTACAGCTCAGTACGATATGACACTTGTACATGTGTCCACTGACTACGTTTTTGATGGCACGGCAGACACACATACAGAAGATGAAGCATTCTCGCCCTTGTCTGTTTACGGCGCTAGCAAAGCAGCCGGTGATATCGCAGTTTCTCTAGCACCCAAATTCTATATATTGCGTACCAGCTGGGTAATCGGTGAGGGCAAAAACTTCGTTCGTACAATGATGAGCTTGGCTGAAAAAGATATTTCCCCAACTGTGGTTCATGACCAAATCGGCCGACTTACATTCACATCAGAGTTAGTGCGCGCAATCAACCACCTGCTGACAAAACAGCCAACTTACGGTACTTACAATGTGTCAAACGACGGAGATTCAGTCAGCTGGGCAGATATAACCCGAGCAATTTTCAAACTACTTGGACGTGAGGATTTAATTGTGTCAAACACAACCACAGCAGAATACTTTGCCGGCAAGACCGGAATAGCCCCCCGCCCACTTCAAAGCACCCTTGCTTTAGACAAAATCCAGTCAACCGGCTTCGAATCAACAGATTGGTATGATAGTCTTAAGAATTATCTTTAAGCAACTTAAGCATTTCCCACATGCCATCCCATGCAACATCTTCTCTTCTAATACTTTCAATGTCTACAGTCTCAAAAGCTGCTATATCATCGGTTGCGACTAATTTTTTAGCACTCTTTAATAATGTGGCAGTGAAATACACTGACACAACCGGCACTACCCTGTCTTGCCATTCGTAATCATCATAGGTACTGCCCAGATATTTTAAGCCTGTGATATCTGTCGCCGCTAGTCCCGACTCTTCCTGTAGTTCTCGTAGCATCCCCATCTCAAAATTCTCACCAACGTCTACAAATCCTCCTATACAATCTAGCTTGTTTATGTGCGGCTCGACTGCTCTACGGCCGAGTAGTAAATTGCCATGCTCATCAAATAGTAATAGAGCTGTCGCACCCTTAGGGTTTATATAATAGGTACTCTTGCATGACGTACAATCAAATTTGTACTCAGAACTTTTGGTTATTTTTTTCCCACAATTTTTACAATACTTCATCTATTATTAATTTAGTACAAAATCTTTGTGGGGGTAGTATTTAGTGTTGATTGTTCCACGATTGTTACGTCGCCTGGGTTGAAACCTAACTCATCAAATTTTGCTTGAGTTGGTATGAGAACTTTATATCCCTCATCGTCTGTGAAATATACATTTGAATTTGCAATAGTTCTTACCAGTAGTCCTGGAGGCATTTTAGCGCTACCTACACTCGGAAGTGATGTGATATCTGTTTCGTAGGTATAACTATTGAAATTTGTCCATAAATCGAGTATTTCGGGTGTCTGTATTTTTACTTTTCTTTCCACTTCTACTGCTGTGGGTGTCTGGTGTCTAAATACTCTGTAATAGTCTGGTGAATTTGTCTGCTTTACTATTACGCAGTTAGGTACTCCCCCCGGGTAAATACCACCGGTTACTCCCTCTGGCAGTCCATCAACCGTAGATATTTGATTATATCCACTCTCTTTCAGAATATCCTGATGATGAGATCCTGTACTGCCTGAGTGGTCCCAGTTTACAAAGCCAACATATTGTGGAAAATTCTCTGCATAAGAAAAGACGGGGTCACCTTGATCTTGTGCACCAGGAGGCCACCCAAGTGGTTCAAAAAACGCAATTTTCCCGTACTGATCTCTAGCAGCTTCGCCGCAAGGAAAGGTTAAATTATGATTATGCACTGTATAGCCTGATTTTTCGGTGTCTGTTATAGTGTAGGCTTTTCTGTTTCTATTCTGATAATAACTCAGCACTTCTCCATGTCCGATATATTTTAATCTAGGATCTGAGTAGCTCGTCCCTGGCGTGTAGTAAGTATAATAATATGCGCCACCAGAATCCTGAACTATCATTCCTGAAGGCCGAACAAGTGCACCAGCAGAACCTAAAGATAAGGCTATTGGAGTTATAAAACTCAACATTGATATTAGGAAAACTTGTAGCTTTTTCATAACACCTCCTACCTATATATTAGCACCGTTCGCAAGTGGTAACTCATTATTCGGGATAGAAATTACTTCATTAATGGAGTAGCCAAGCTCTACGAATGCGCTAGATGACGTTATTTTTCTTTTTTTGATTACCCCAGAATCATCATCAATTATATATATTGTCGATGAAGAACCCTTTACTAATGCGCCTTCCCGATAACCTAGATTTCCACCAGATGACCTGGCTAAATCTCCGCCTGTTGCCCATTTAATATCAACAGCCCTAAACCGATGCGATACAAAGACTCCTGGTGAGCCTATGAGACGCTTCTTCCCATCCATAATCAGATACACTGTTCCGGACGGACTTTTTACTAAAGTACCATCTGGATGATAAGCAGACGTGCTCATTGATGAGCCGGAAGATAGACCTAGCGCTGAATCCGGTACAGTTATTACATCTGACGCGCTATAGCCTAGTGCATTAAATGCTGCCCCCGAGGTTAGTTTGCGTTTTTGGTATGAATTGGGACCAATCTGATCTATAAAATATATATCTGGGCTACTTCCCTTCAAGACAGTACCCTCCCTAAAGTAAAGGCCGTTGCCTCCAGGAAATGTCGTGTCGCTTGTTGTTGCTGTCTTAATCTCTTGGGAGGTTATGTTGTGGCTCCTCAATACTTCTACTGACCCTATTTTTCTAGTTTTTCCATTTTCAATCATGAATAGATTTGGGCTGCCTGCGGGTGTAATCACAGCCCCATCAGGATGTTGTCTCGGAATATGCACACATCTAGAAAACTCCGAAGTTTCATATAAAGACCCGTTATACATCTTTGTAGCTGTTGCCGTGACTGCATACCCGCTCTCTGTTAGCCCAGCAAACGCCGCTGTGAAAGATGTATTGCCAGTTGCGTCAGTGGAGACGACTTTTGAACCTATGTAAGTATGGCCTTGACCATATCCCGCAAACTGACCACCATTACATGATGGGCTTTTGAAGAATTGCACTGTGTAAGTGGTAGTTCCGTTACTATTTAACATACCCGAAACCGTTGTGTTGCCATCTGCTGAGTATGCATATGATAAAACTGGATAGTTCTGTAGCCTGTTAGGGCCACTGTCCGCATCCCCGCCATCGTTCGCAGTAATACCATTTATTGCTAAATCTATCCCTAGTTGCCCATTTCCATAAATAGAATTCGTCAACATTGCAGTATCGACAGCGGACTCAACTCCAACTCCCGACTTTTGATTAGGCATCGGATTAGAGTCTGTGGCGATACCAATATAGTTCCGCTCTATTCTTGTACCGGTAGAATAACTTCCGACAATTGCGATACCATAACCGCCATTGCCAGAAATAAGATTGCGAGCGCTGTTTATAGGGCCTCCGAATTTATTATTGGGTGAGTTAACAATACCTATGCCATCCAGCAAATTTGGTATTGTCCAACCTCCGCTTGCCCCCACGCCAATAAAATTGCCTTGTACTTGGTTGTCGCCACCGTCCAGTCCACTTATATAAATTCCGTTCCATCCGTTGCCAGCAATAACATTGCAAGCACCAGTACAGGAACCCCCAAGGCTCACTCCGTCAGTACCCCCTATAAGATTGTTTTTTGCCGCGTTACTACCACCAGCAGGAGTGCCAATATTAACTCCCATTTTATGATTTTTTATTGCAGAGTTACCAAGTTTGTTAACACCGATATAATTACCTTTTATAATGTTGTTTTGAGTAACGATTCCGTTCGGTATACCCGTAATTGACACCCCCGCTCCAAAATTACCAGATATTAGATTACGCTCATTTACCGTTACGCCTCCGACTGTATTTCCCGATGCATCTTGAATTTCTAATCCTATATCTCCATTGGGTAGTGCACTTAGACCGTCAACTTTTACGCCTATATAGTTACCAACTACTGTATTGCTAGATGCACCAGAATGCCATATACCTACGCCGTTTGCGCCATTACCAGAGAAGAGGTTACAGGCACCTACACATGAAGATGTTGGGTTAACAGAATCCGTGCCTCCAACTGTATTACCCGACGAACCATTGATTAGTAACCCGTCCCCACTGTTCGGAACCGATGCTGTACCAGCTGCATTTGTACCAAAGTAATTACCCTTAATAACATTTCCAGAGGCGTCAGCTCCACCAATAACGAGTCCGTTGCCACCGTTACCGGAAATAATATTCCTGTCCGTAGAAGTAGAGCCACCAATAATATTATTTGGTGATAAAATCCCTATGCCGCTTGCACCATTACCTCGATCGCTTATCCCGTTGGGGCCCAACCCAAAGTAGCTACCAACAACGGTATTGCCGCCAGGGCCTTGAAGCAATAACCCATCAGCGGCATACCCATTTACTGCTATTGCTCTGATGATATTCCCACCAGAGGATACAACTAGACCGTTTGCACTTCCACCGTATAATTCTATCAATGGTGCGCCTGAATATCCCGGCTGAGTCGTTCCATCAATCTCTACTGGCTGAGATATACCTAACTGTGCTGTTAGGTTTATGGTTTTCACACCACTCCCTGGAATGTTAAAACAGATAACATCCATATTTGAAGATCCGTTGGCATCGTTTAGTGCCTGAGTGAACGAACCTGCCCCTGATGTATTCGTATTTAAAACAGTGATCGTGCATGTGGCAGCCTGTGCTGCACTTACGTATAGTAAAGCTATAAAAATACTAGAGATGAACACTCCTGAAATTATTCTAAGCGTAAGTTTGTTGGTCATGCTATAGATTGTAACAAAATTATATTGATATGTTGTGAAGGATACGATGACAATGATATTACAGGGTGTTAGACTGTAATTGAATATAAGGAGAAAATTTTGAAAGGCATTATACTAGCCGGTGGTTCAGGCACACGTTTATATCCTATTACCAAAGGTATATCTAAGCAGCTAATCCCCATATATGACAAGCCTATGATTTATTATCCGCTTGGCACACTTATGCAAGCAGGAATTCGTGATATTTTAATCATCACGACTCCACACGAGCAAGATCAATTCAAGCGATTACTCGGCGATGGCTCTGATTTTGGCATCAGTCTTAGCTACGCTGTACAGCCATCTCCAGATGGTCTCGCTCAAGCTTTCATTATCGGTGAAGATTTTATCGGTAACGACAAAGTAGCTCTTGTTCTTGGAGATAACATATTCCACGGCAATGAACTCGATGAATCACTAAAGTCCTGCACGGATCCAGATGGTGGCACCGTATTTGCCTATCAGGTTTCAGACCCTGAACGTTATGGTGTAGTAGAATTTGATGAAAATTTGAAAGCAAAATCTATAGAAGAAAAACCGACAAACCCTAAATCTAATTACGCTGTTGTGGGGCTATATTTCTATGATAATGACGTAATTGAAATCGCTAAAAATATCAAGCCGAGTGAACGTGGCGAACTAGAGATTACCGCAGTTAACGAAGAATACTTAAAGCGTGGAAAACTAAAAGTAACAACACTGGATGATGGCGATGTATGGCTGGATACAGGAACTATTGATAGCCTTAGCGATGCTACTGATTATGTTCGTGTTATCCAAAAAAGAACTGGGCAAATAATTGGTAGTCCGGAGAAAATTGCCTACACACAGGGATTAATTGACCAAGAACAGTTACAGAAAATTGCTGAACCACTCGTGAAATCGGGTTACGGCGAATATCTAATGAATCTAGTGTAACTATTTTTTATATTTTTGTGTTTTTAGTTCTTCTATAATTTTTTCTTGATTGTTCAACATTCGATCAAACATATCAGCAACAAGCCCTAATATTCCAAATGCAAGACCAATAGAGGTCATAAATAGAGACATTATTCCAAATGCAATATAAGGACTAATACTTCCCGTCGATGCCCAGTTAAACGACACGAACGATCCTAATAACAATCCTGGAATTATCGTAACAAGGCTCAATGTTCCAAAAAATCTTAGCGGAGCATAATCCCTGTACGCACGAAGTATATTTAGTGCACTTCCGAAAAGAAATTGCCAAAAACTACGCACAACCCTACTTTTTCTGCCGGGATAATATTTTACATCTATCGGCATAGACACAATATTCAGCTTCTTTAAAGCTAACACCTGGAATGACTCTTGAGTATATGTGTAGTTGCTGTTGATATTTATTGCTATCATTGCTTTTTTGTTATAGGCTCTAAACCCGCATGTAACATCACGGAAAGATTCTCCTGAAAGATTACCAACTATCCATGCGCCAAGTCGGTTGGCCCAATATTTTGCTTTTGGCATGTTCACTGGCCTTCGTCTAGTGCCAGTTTCTATGTCCGTAAACCTGTCTGCTGCTACAAAGTCAGCCTTGCCTTCAATGATAGGCTTAAGGAGCTTGGGGATATCTTCTGGTGAGAACTGTAAATCACCATCTATATTGACCACATAATCTGCACCCATAGTGAGGGCTCTATCTATTGCTTGTTGGAATCTGTATGCTAATCTCTTTTGTTTTATTCCTTCAATTACATCTGTTGCACCTTTTTGTTGTGCAATCTTAACTGTATCGTCCGTACTCCCATCACTAACTACTAGCGTTTCAATAGTCGAAACACCATGAATTTTCTTGGGCATTCTATTTAATAGCTCAGCTATGGTTCCAGCCTCATCTTTACAGATGGTAAAAATTACTAACTTCATTACACTGTATTGTATCTGTTATTTAGGTTATAATCTAGTGTAAGTGAAAAACATTGCAATTATTGGGCTTGGTTATGTCGGATTGCCACTTGCTCTATTGGCCGAAGAAAAAGGATTTCAAGTTGTTGGAGTGGACCAAAGCAAGAAAAAACTAGCACAACTTATAAAAAAAATATCACCAATTGATGATGCTGAAGCAGAAAATAGACTTCAAAAAAGTAAAATCAGATTCACCGATGATTTTTCAAGTATTTCTAACGTAGACATAGCAATTATTTGCGTCCCCACACCTGTTGACGCCAATAAAATACCCGATCTGTCTATTGTCACAAACGCCTCGGTAAGCGCTGCAAAAAATCTTAAAGATGGGTCATTGCTTGTCATAGAGTCAACGATTAACCCAGGCGTATGTGACGAAGTAATAATTCCGGCGATCGAATCGGCTACGAATCACAAGATAGGCAAAACGCTTCATATCGCACACTGCCCAGAGCGCATTAACCCAGGCGACTCAAAATGGCATGTTGGCAATATTAACCGCGTCCTAGGCGCAAACTCTAACGAGGCGTTAGAAATTGCATACGAATTCTACTCTACTTTAGTTAACGCAAAAATTAAAAAAATGAGTAATCTTAAAGAAGCAGAAGCAGTAAAAATTGTAGAAAATTCATTTAGAGATATCAATATCGCATTCGTTAATGAGCTGGCGATGTCTTTTGAAAAACTTGGTATAAATGTAGTGAATGTCATAGATGGCGCCGCAACAAAACCGTTCGCTTTCATGGCCCATTATCCGGGAATTGGCGTTGGTGGCCACTGTATACCGGTTGATCCTTACTACCTAATTGAATATGCAAAAGGCCGCGGCTTTGATCATCATTTCTTGAAATTAGCACGTTCAATCAATGAAAACATGCCAATCTATGCCATCGACACAGTCGAAAAAACACTTATTGAAAAGGGTTTGGGTAGCTTAAAGAATAAAAGAGTAGCCATATTAGGACTTTCTTACAAGGCAAATGTAGGTGACGATCGTGAAAGCCCCTCAAAAACTGTTATAAGCACGCTCAAAGAACGTAATGCAGAAATATCTACTTATGATCCATACTTCCCCGATAAATCTACCCATGCGTCGTTGGATGAAATTCTTGAAAACCAAGACGTGATTGTTTTAGCAACAGCACATGATGAATTTAAAAACATTACACTAGAAAAAATTGAATCATCGCAGGTTTTTCTAGACGGCAGAAACAAACACTCAGAGTTAAAAAAACAATGCGAAGAATCTAACGTTACCTATTTAGGCATAGGTATATAATCAAAATATTCTAATACACTATTAGTCTTTAACGATTAGTACGTTAAGTGGTCTTACCAATCTCTTAGAGGTACGCACCAATGAGTCTACTCGTTTATCACTTCTATACCACGGGCCACTCGTGAGCTGAATGTACGAAATAATACCTGAAGTCAGGAAGCAAACCGCAACAATAGTATAGAACAAAGATTGACCAGATTTTGTTTTTATTGATTTACTAATGACAAAAATGATAGTTAGGTAGATAATCGGGAGTACCGGCATCAAATACCTAGCCTGTATAGCGACAGGATGCCTGTAATTAATATATGAAGTGTAGTTATGTAGCAGCAGAAATGCGGAAAAACCAACTGTTATAAATATTGCTAAAATTATCCATTTTAGTTTTTTGTATTTTTTATTGTTAACAATCAATAGATAAAACGTAACAATCGGTGAAAACAACATGAACAATCTAATTAGTAACGTGTCATGCTTCACATCCCAACCAGTATATACACCATTTGTCCTGCCCCTTATTTCATCTAGCCAATAATCCGCGTATCCCAGGAAGTTCATGCTGATCGACCGACTTTCGAGTGTTTGCTTTAGATTAGTGTTCCTAGCATACGCTGGCCACTCATTACATACATCGAGTGTGTGTACTTGACTACAGTCTGGCAGTGGGGTTCCATATCTAATCACATTAATGCCATAACGCTCCATAAACATCCCTACGAGTATCAGAGTGCACACAACAAGGATTTTATTTGTTTTTGTGAATTTTCCCAATAAAATTACGCTATATAAAAAGAAGCCGTTTTTCGGGTGCTTTATTAAGCGTACACCTGTCTTAAAGTATAGGAATATAAAAAATACTGCATACAAAAAGCCAAATATTAAGAACGATTGCTTAACCAATGAACCAAACAAACATATAGCCAGAAGTATAAAAAAAGATCTAGGTTTATTTTTATTTTCAATTAGATCAACTGAGAAATAGAATGAGAGGAGGAATAGTAAAACAAATAAATTATCATAAGATATCGCACTTGATATAAAAATAAATATCGTACTATAAGCTGTCATTCCCATGACAAGATTAGCAATGGCTTTTGAGCTAGATACTTTTAGAGCTAATTTCCTGACGACAACAAGTGAAATTACTGCAATAATTATGTTGACCAGTCGCAAAAATAATATTTGATGTACTTCATTCTGAGATATGTTCTCTACTACATATAAAGGCTTACTTAATAAGTAGTGATACATAATTGAAGGATTCCGTTGTATGTCTCCGAAGAATTCATCACCACTTACAAATTCGTTTATAAACGGGTCTACCTCATGCACAAAACGCTTCACAAGCGTAAAATGATACCTTTCATCATGAGGTACATCAAATTTTGTAATTGTAGCTACGAAAAGACTAGATAAAATAAAAGATACTATAATAAATATATAAAAATAATTACTCTTAAACAACGATCTTAGTGTATTTCTCCATGACATATAATCTTAATATTACAGCCAAATGAGTCATTTTCTAAATTTATATGTAAACTCCAAAATATTCTACTCAATGTGATAGATATACGTCACGGTGTGTGAGAAAATTATAATTATGATTTCAATAAAAAAAATACTGTGCTTATGCGTAGTGATGCTGGCGACTACCTTAAATACTGCTCCAGGTGTAGCTCTATCTGTTGAACCCCCCATCGAATGTCCCCATACTAGAGTCTCTGGATCCAATCCCAACCCACCAGAAATCGATTCTAGTCTTTCAATCAGTCCGCCAAAGAACATTAATTTAGCTAGACCTACTGGAAAAATAAACAAATCTATACGATTGAGTTTTTCAAATAGCATTAAATACACACTTAAAACCTGGTATCCCTACTGTTTCGGTAATCAAACGGGACCTATAAAACCAAATGGTATAGATCAACGAGCAATCTCTACAGCATCTTATGCGGTTGCGGTTGCGGTTAAGACCGGTGCATACGTAGAAAAAGAGGTTGGTATATCAGAAAAATCCGCAATTATACGCGCAAAACAACTACTGCTAGGAGCTTCGCTAAAACACGTGGTTCACAACGGCAACAAAGGTGATACTTGGGGCCATAGCTGGCAAAGTTCTTATTGGGCGTTTTACTTTGGTACAGCTGGATGGTTACTATACGACGATCTTACTCCGTCTGAACGACAAATTGTTGCTATGGTGGTAGAAAGTGAAGCTAACTACCAGCTCTCGAAGGGTAATGATTTGGTCGCCTACTACGCAACATCTGACGACGTTATACTTACACCTGGTGACACTAAAGCGGAAGAGAACGCATGGAACTCAACAGTACTTAGCATTGCAAAAGTAATGATGCCTACACACAAAAACGCACATAAATGGAGGGCGGCTGAAGCTGAACTTCAAATAGCCTCATATGCTCGACAATCCGACGCGGATTCAGAAGAACTAGTAAACGGTAAACCGCTAAAAGAATGGATTAACGGATGGAACGTACATGATGACGGTACGGTAATTAACCATAGTATATTGTCACCTGAATACATGGGTAATATTTCGCTTAAATTAAACGGGGTTCAACTAACAAATTTAGCTGGTAGACAAGGATTATTGCTATCATCATGGAATGCTGATTTAATATACTCATCTTTCATATTCAACAATTATTCATCGCCTCAATATGCCTTACCAGGTGGGACTGTTTACACACCAGGATCTTACGAGATATATTTCCCTGAAGGAAACGACTGGGGGACTGGCCGTATTTCGAACTATCTCGCGCTCGATGTGTTTGCAAATTCTGCGGAACTTGATAAAAAATTTAATGCAGAAACATGGATGAAGCTCCACCTAGAACGGCAAAACGATATGCAATCAAGATTTATAGATGGAAGAACATATTCAGGAAAATCTGACGATATCAATTCAGAATATACATACTCCGGAAGAGAACAGGTAACCGCAGGTGATCTCGCGCAAACATGGCTCTGGCAATATCTTGACCATAACAGTTTACTTCAGATAAGCAATAGCCCGACTATATTAACCATGATTGAGCCTCCAATGAACCCATTATTAGACTTTTTTATTTACAAATAACATAATATGCCAGAAATATCTCTAAAAATTACTTTTTAGTAATTTTACACAACACATTTCTTAATTGAATTAACAACTTTGCTGTATGATTAATAGTAATGTCGAAAAATAATACATTCTTTAAAGCACCGCGTTATTTATTTAGAAAAAAGAACATTTTGTCGTGGATAAAAAATATTGATTTCGAATCATTTATTGATGTAGGCTGTGGAGCTGGAGAACTAGACTGTTCGATCGCAAGTCTCGGTAAAACAGGAAAAGGCGTAGACTTCTCAGATAAAGCGATCGAAACCGGCAATACGTTACGTGATAAATATGGGATTAGTGAAACAGCGCTTGAATTCAAAAAACAAGATGCTTTCAAGCTAGTGGGAAAAGAAAAATACGATCTTGTTATAAGTTGCGAAGTGTTAGAGCATGTAGAGGATGACAGAGCACTCCTCAAAACACTCGTTGCACTATCAAATAGATACGTCATTATTTCAGTTCCTGCTAAAGAAAAACTTTTTGACGAATGGGACACGATGGTTGGTCACTACAGGAGATACGAAAGAGACGGTCTCAAAAAACTATTGGAATCTAGTGAATTAAATGTGGTTAATTTTGCTAACTATGGCTTTCCTTTTACGGACATAGTTAGGTATTTAAGAAGAGTGCTGGCAAAAGATAAGAACGGACTTTCTCGTAAGGATATGAAAACTAGAACACAAGCCAGTGGAGTGAACCCAGTAAAACCGCCTAGTTTCTTATACAAATTTGATCTAGAAATATTTATCACACCGTTCTATTGGTTTAGTAAACTATTTAACAGTTCAGATCTTTCAGAAGGGTACCTGGTTCTCTGTGAAAAAAAGAATTTTAAGTCTACTAACAAATAAGCGCGTAAGAAAAAATATTGGCTATACTTTATTTGTATTGTTTTCTCTGTCATTTGTATTTTATATAAAAAACAATCCTGGAGCATTGGAACCTCTGTCTAATATAAATATCTTAGTACTATGTTTAATTCTTTTACTGTACATCCTCTTCCTTTCTTCCAATCTCATGCTTACAAAAGCTACAGTTCAGTATTTTAAAAAGGAAATATCTTTTTATGAAACCGGCTTACTGACGGCATATTCAACGCTTGTGAATTTTTTTGGACCCCTACAAAGTGGGCCAGGTTATAGAGCTGTATACCTAAAAGCTAAACACGGTATAAAAATTAAAGACTACTCCCTTGTAAGTGTTGTCTATTATGTAGCTTTTGGTGTTTTAAGTTTAATTATGCTATTTTCTAGCAAACCAATAATTTTACTTCTATCGTCACTTGGAGTTGTAGCCTGCCTGATAATTGCACGTACTAAAGGTTCAGTATTTGGCTATTCATATAACATAATTAACAAGATATTTTTCATCACAGCATCACAGCTAGCATTGGTTACCATAATATACTACATTGAAATAGGTGTTGTTGGTCCTAGCCCTAGTGTAGTATCGGTAATAACCTACACTGGTAGTGCGAATCTAGCTCTCTTTGTGGCATTTACACCGGGGGCTATAGGAATCAGGGAATCATTCATACTACTTTCGCAGTCACTACATAAAATCCCAAGCGAACAAGTAATTGCAGCGAGTGTTTTGGATCGATCAATATACTTTCTATTCTTGCTGGGGCTTTTTGTTCTTTCAAGTAGTCTACATTTCAAGCAAAAACTAAGTTCATCAAGATCTTCTTCATGACTTTCGCTGTCGCTTCATTTGAATATTTATTATCGTAGAGTAGTCTCGCCTTCAGTTCAATACCATTAAGTTTGTCTCTGTTTTTATATGCCCAAAGTATAGATTCAGTCAGTTTCGCAGAGGATCCCTGGTCAATAATTAAAGAGTTGACCTTATCCTCAAAACCACTCATATTATCAATCCTACCCATGACCACTACCCTTCCCATTGCTATAAATTGATACGTCTTGCCTGTAATAACCTGTTTTGACTGTACCGTGTCGCCAAAAGGGCCACTCAAGCAAAGTTCGCTATCATTTATTAATGCAGGGAGTTTATCTATGGGAACCCAGTCGATATACTCGATACGGGCTCCAAACAGTATATGCTCATCAACCAACTTGCGGGTTTTATTCTTGCCCCCTACAATAACGAATTTAATTTGTCTGTACGAACTTAAATCTACCGCTGACTCAAGAATATACTTCAAGCCATGCAGTGGAAGCATTGAACCATAAAAAAACACTTTGAATTCTTTATGTTTTAGGCTCGTTTTTTTTATATGTTGATAAAATATGCTCTCATCGGCACTTACTGGAACAACCCTATACTTCTCTCTCGATATCCCTGTTAGGTTCGAACTAAACTTCGCGTGACAACTCGTGTCAGCCAGGATGACGTCTGATTTATTCATAATCCAGGCATTCAAGCCTGTAAAACACTTTGCAATCAGTGATTTAGGGGGAATTATTTTGTGCTCATAAAATAACCATTCGCTCAAATTAATAAACTCATCAAATATTATGTTTTTACCAATCCCAATTATTAGTACTAGGGGTAGGATTTCATAGCCTCTAAACGTAACCAGATACGTGTCTGGGTTGTTTTTAAACCTTGAAATTAACAGTTTTATAGCAACCTCTGGGTATCTAAGTATACTTGTGTACCTATTCTTTACTACAATCAACTCAAATCCAGATGCTTCAACTGACTTACGCAGCACAACGGCTCTTACATAGTTTGGCTGGCGGTAACAAGTAACAACGCAAACTTTACTATTTTTTTTCATGTTGTTCACAGTTTACAGTCTATACCCAATCACTCAAAATATAGTTTTACTAAAAGCAAGTACTTGAAGTTTTAATACTGGATCTTTGACACATCGGCTAGTATTATCTAAACCACCATGTGCTATTTGTTCCGTAATATAGATTAAACGGTCCGGCTAATAGTGCAAACGTTATCAACAAAATTATAAGTAGTTTATACGCGAAACTAGCTCTAATTTTATTAAATTCCTTGGTATACAAGGATAGTGTCAATAGTGTGAAGATAAATGCTACTGGAAATAAGTACCTTCCCTGAACGGCAAGCCCAATTTGCTGCGAACGCTCATACCCACCAGCATTCACATAAATTAAAACTGCGGTGTAGAATACTGCTACAACTGCAATGTACATGTTTTTTCTAGTTAACATAAACCTACGAATAAACATAAGTACAAGCACTATAGAAATAAGAAGTCCAGTATAAATAACTGTGTAGTTATCAATGAAATTGTTATGAGCAAGCACTCCATAC
Organism: Candidatus Saccharimonadota bacterium; assembly: GCA_043727115.1. Lineage (GTDB taxonomy): Bacteria > Patescibacteriota > Saccharimonadia > Saccharimonadales > SZUA-47 > JAYSZA01. Next base: position 30,531 of record JAYSZA010000043.1, on the reverse strand, counting down.
GTACGCGCATTCATTATCTGTAACCACTGAGCTGTGTAGTGAATGTAGTTTATAGTTGGCTGCTGAAGTTGTGCGTCAATATACTGCTGATCTCTTTGGTAAACAAAATTACTTGCGCATTGTTCTTTTGTTAAAACTTGATCGCATACGGGGTTAAATACACCATAATCAATGTAGTTTATTACATACCTCTCAATGAGTATCCCTGAAATAATTACTAAAGCTATGAGTAGACTTGAGATTATAATTTTTTCTTTTGTTTTAATATTTTTGTTTTTTTTCTTGGATTTAGCCCGTGTAAAAAACAATATGGCGTATGATGCGACAGCTACAAGAGAAATTGGTGCAAGAGAAAATTTAACAAGCGGTGCCAAGATAATCAAATTAAACAGGATAAGACTACGATATACAGTAAACTTCTTAGAAAGTTGGATAAAATGGTATGCGATTAGCGTTGATACAAATATTGAAAGTGAATCGTAATTTACACCTGCTGATATTATTAGAAACATCGGTAAGTTTGCAATCAAAAACAACGCTGCAAGCTTTATTTTTTTCTCAACCCTTAATAGGTCTGCGATTTTATTTAGGTAGATTAATGTCCCTAGGCTAAATAAAGCACTTAGAAGTCTTACGAGTATGAGCGGATTTTTGTTTATGAAAATACCAAAGTTATAGACAAAACCCATAAGATAGTAATAAATATACGAACCGAGTCTAGTAAGCTGTCCTGCATTAAATGAGTCTGATTGTTCAGACAGGAAAGGGTTTGGTGTGTGTCTAGAATAATACTCTACAGCAGTAAAGTGAACCGCCTCGTCGGGAACTATTGCATAATCAATCGCAAATGCAATAAAACCAACTATTAAAAGCCAGTATGTATATATAAGATACTGTGGATTAACCTTTATAAAGAACATTATTTTTTTTAACATCTCAGTTTATTATACAGAAAATGTAGCGAACTGGACTAAAGTTAATAATTATGATAATATAAATAAGTTATAAGCGTTAGTGTTAAAATAAACATATGTATAAAACTTCAAAAAAATCTGTGGTATATTTGTCTCTTCTAATTCTAGTCATTTTAATTTTTGGTATTGTTGCTTTTTTTACGATGTCTGAGAAGAATACCCCCACCAAAACCGCTGAAACTGATAGTATAAATTATAATCCGCCTACCGCAATTGAAGTTCAGGCAGGTAATGACATCAAGGACGATCAACCAAGTGTCGCTCAGCAAAAGCCAAGTAGCACTGCAAGTTCTCCGGTCAATGTCACCGTTGTCATAGCAGACGCTGGTCAGTATGGTGATTTCATAGAGGTGCGAGCATTTATGCCACAGACCCTTCAAGAAGGAGAATGTACTGTTGTTTTTAGTAAAGATGGAGAAGAAGAAACTTTTAAGGCACCTGCCTACCCAGATGCAAGTAGTACTATCTGCAATATAGAAGATATTAGTCAGGATAACTTCAACCTAAGTGGTAAATGGGATGTCGTGGTTTCGTATAAATCAAATAATTATTATGGTAGTGCATCAAGTTCTCTGGAGATTCAGTAAATATTATGCTTGACTATAAGAGTTCAATAAAAAAAATGATATACACACTGGTATTCTCGGTTGGAATACTTACTATTGCACAGACTACAGCCGTCTATGGATTGAGTGGATCACAATTCAAAGCGGGTAATATTATTGATGATGCAATTTTCTATAACAGTTACTCAATGACTACTGATCAGATACAGGCTTTTCTTAGCTCTAAAGTACCTAGCTGTGACACAAATGGGAATAAAATCTACAGCGGAAGCACTACCAGAGCAGAGCACGGTACATCAAAAGGATATCCGCCACCCTATACTTGTATTAAAGATTATATGGAAACAATTCCATCAATTACAAATGGGGGTAGTGACTTATGTAAAAATAGTATCGCTGGTGGTACGAAATCAGCTGCTCAGATTATTTTTGATGCTTCAAAAGCTTGCGACATAAATCCACAAGTTTTAATTGTGATGCTACAGAAGGAACAGAGTCTTATATCAGACGACTGGCCTTGGTCGTCTCAGTACAGAATTGCAATGGGGTATGGATGTCCAGATCCGCCACCGGGCCAACCTCTGGACTGTAACGATGAATACTACGGCTTCTTTAACCAGGTTTATCAGGCCGCTAAGGCATTTCGGCGGTATGAGGCAAACCCCAATGGTTTCAATTACAAAAAGCACAGAAATAATTTTATCTACTACAGCCCTGCAACGACCTCTTGCCCAAACCCGACTGGCTCAAACGTGTACATACAGAATCAAGCAACTGCAAGCTTATACATATACACTCCATACCAGCCAAATCAATCGGCACTAGATAATTTATATGGTAGTGGTGATGGGTGTGGAGCTTATGGTAATCGAAATTTCTGGCGCATGTTTAGTGATTGGTTTGGCCCTACTACAGGTAGCTTAATCAGAACTGAAACATCAAATTCGCTATACTATACCGACGGTTCCAGAAAACACACGATCCCTTCAATGATTATTGCAAATGAATTCGGACTTGGACTGAATGATGTACGTTTTGTTAGTCAACAAGAAATCGACGCTATTCCAAACGCCACAACACCATACAATTCGTCTATTGGTAGGCTTGTTAAAACTCCAGATGCGAGCACGATATATTTAGTTAGTGCTGGCTATAAGTTCCCGATAAGTTCTTGGTCCTCTCTAGAGAATTTTGGTTTTGGGAGTGAGGACATTGTAGTTATGTCTGGGGATGCCATAAGTAGACTTGTCACTTCTCCTGAAAATCTTTCTGACGTTGTGGTGGGTTTTGCCAATACTACTGTCTATAAAATTGAAAACAGTAAAAAAAGAATTATATTTGAAATCTCTAAACTAAATGAACTATTAGCTAGCAGCAACCTATCGAAGGTAAGCGACTATACACTTGAAAATCTTGGTCATGGTATCCCTCTAGTAGATAATGACTACCTAGTAGCAAACAACTCCAGCACGGTTAGAATTTATAACGGCACCAGCTATTATCCGGTAAATAGTATCGATACTTACAATTGTTTAGGGCTAAAGAACATAAAGAAGTTTACAGTAGCATCGTTTAGTATGACAAACGGTATCGCTCAAAACTCAGCAAATTGTCTAGTTAAAAAATCATCTGGCAATACATACATTATGAATGGTGCCTCAAAGTACCCACTTGCGACAGGTCATGGGCTTCAGCCATCAAAACTCAGTGATACAATCATAAATAAACTTCCTGACGCTATCTTAAAACCAGTGATAAAGAACGCTGGGGGAAATTCTCTAGCAGTACTAGAGAATGGAGCTCTTAGATCAATGGTTAGCTATGAAACATTCAGTAAACTAGGGTATGATTTGGGCGATATTTCTGAAATTCCTTCAATAGTATTTATGAAGATACCTGGTGGACCATTGAAGTTTGCTCCAGGGGATTTGCTTAAAAGTGCAACCAACAGCTCTATTTATGTTGTTTCAGGCGCCACCTCTAGACTAGGCATAGAAAGTGCAAATAGATTTGAAGATTTTGGTTATATCTGGAACAGTGTACATACTGTAAATAGTCAAACTCTAGCAGCATACGCAAACTCAGGGAACCTTCCTGCGGTATACAAAAATGCAACTAATGTTGTGTTTGTAGCCGATGATGGAATTTTGCATACCGCTAGCTCGACAATAGCTTCAGAGTATGGATTTACCCCATCATCTCTTACCCAACTAGACCCGCTACTAGCCCGAAATATGAAAAGAGATACTTCTTTGACAAGGTTTATTAAGACTAAAGACTCTACAACGATCTACTACATTGCTGCAGGACAAAAAAGACCAATAAAGTCTTGGGGCTCTTTAGTAAATTTGGGAGGAGAAAACAAAATCAAGACGTTATCTAATGATTTCGTAGGACTGCTTACGACAGGAACACCAATTTAATAGTCAAACTATCCTCTAAATTTGCTATACTTACATCTGAAACTATGGTGTTAAAAAAGATTGTTAAAAAACCACACTCTGCATATCGAATGATAAAGAAAGATGGCCTCATCATCTTTCAGATTCGAATGCTAGAGAGATTGTACCGCCGACTTAATCCAGGAAGTGCCGTAAAACTCCATTCATTTGCAAAAATTGAAGACATCCTTAAGGCGGATTGGTCGAAAATTGATACAGATAAAATTAATCCAAAAATTAAACCTAAAAAGTGCTATACGGTCAACTGGGTGATGTCACCTCCTGGCAAAGGAAGTGGTGGACATCAAAATCTTTTTAGGTTTATTAGTTATCTAGAAAAAGCTGGTCATAAAAATAAAATATACTTGTATTCAACAATTGACCCTAGAAATATCACTCAGATTAAAGAAGTAGTTAATGATGGCTCTTATGAAAAGGTTGCTGCGGCTTCAACTATGCAGTGGCTCAAAAAAGATATGGCTAATGCCGACGCGATCTTTGCCACCGGTTGGGAGACAGCATACCCAGTGTTTAATAGCGGGGTCACGGCAAAACGATTCTATTTTGTGCAAGATTTTGAGCCCTATTTCTACCCTGTTGGATCAGAGTATGTACTAGCACAAAATAGCTATAGATTTGGATTTCATGGAATTACTGCAGGTGGTTGGCTTGCGAATAAACTCAAATCCGATTATGAAATGCCGACAGATCATTATGATTTTGGCGCCGATAAAGTAACCTATCGTTTCGAAAATAAAGACGAGAGAAAAGAGATATTCTTTTATGCCAGACCTGTAACTGCTCGGAGAGGTTTTGAGCTTGGAATAATGGCACTTACTCAATTTCACAATGAACACCCTGAGTACACAATCAACCTAGCTGGGTGGGATGTCAGAGAATACGAAATTCCCTTTCCTTATGAGAACCTTATGTCGATGCCCCTAAGTGAACTGTCCGATGTATACAACCGATGTGCTGTGGCTCTAGTGATTTCCCTAACCAATATGTCATTGTTACCTCTTGAGCTCCTCGCATGCGGAACTATACCTGTTGTTAATGACGCTCCTAATAACAGATTGGTTTCAAACAATGAATTTATTGCATACACTGCGAACAACCCTACCGCAATGGCAAATCGATTGTCAGAGATAGTTACAAGGAAGGACTTACCTAAATACGCCAAGAAGGCAGCTGATAGCGTATCTGGCGCAGACTGGGACGTATCTGGTAGAAAATTCGTAAATATATTTGAAAAGAGAATAATCAATGGCTAAATGCTTAGTTTTAGGTGCAAACGGTTTTATTGGCAGTCACTTGGTTGATTCATTGGCAGAACAAGGACATTTTGTTCGTTGTTTTGACCGCTACAAATCTAATAGTGTAATTTTTTCTAATGCCGAGCACCATAATGTAGAAATTGTCTCTGGAGATTTCTTGAATAGTACCAGCCTGAAAGAGGCCGTAGAAGGAATGGATTATGTTTTTCACTTCATATCCACAACAACACCTATAACTTCTGATAATGATCCTTCCGTAGATATAGATACAAACATAAGAATGAGTATCGAATTGTTTAAAATTTGTACAGAAAAAGGAGTAAAACGAGTAATATTTGCTTCTACAGGTGGTGCAATATACGGAAACGTTCCAACTCATGATCCTATAAGCGAGCGAGTTTGCCCCAAACCCGTGTCTCCATATGCAATAGGTAAGCTCACTATAGAAAATTATCTTAGATATTTCCAAACAAAATACGGTTTGAACTCTTTAGTAATGCGCATTTCGAACCCATATGGACCTAGACAAAATACACTTAGCGGTCAAGGTGTAATTCCTATATTCCTAGAAAAAGTCCTACGCAATGAGCCAATAACAATATATGGAGACGGATCAATGATTAGAGACTATATCTACGTTGAAGACGTCGCACACCTTATAGTAGAGGCCTTTGATAAAAATCTTGAAATATGCGATATATATAACATTGGATCGGGTGAAGGCCGATCGGTTAATGAGCTCGTTGAGGTTATAGAAACCGTTACAGGCAATAAAGTAACCAAAGAATTCAAAGCAGTGCCTTCCACATTCGTTGATCATATCGTCCTAGATACATCTAAGTTCATAAAAGACTTTGATATTCGTCCACAATATAAATTCGAGGAAGGAATCCAACGGACATGGGAATATCTAAAAAATCAAAATTAGATGTAACTATAGCTGTTCCAACCTATAACGGTGAAGAACATCTCCATAGTCTAATCGCTGCCGTTTTGTCACAAGAAACAGAACTTAGCTTCGAACTACTTATTATTGATTCAGGATCCAAAGATAAAACACTGTCAATTATTGAAAATTTTCCTGAGGTAAGACTTCACAAAATACCCAATTCAGAGTTTGGTCACGGCAAAACAAGAAACTTAGCTGCCAGCATGTCAGACGCTGAATTTATAGTGTTTCTTTCTCAGGATGCAATTCCGGCACATAATAAGTGGTTGGAGTTCATGATTGAGCCATTCTATCTAAGTAAAGATGTTTTTTGTGTTGTCGGAAAACAAACACCTAGACCCTTCACCGATGCAACTACTAAACGAGAGGTTTCTTCTGTTTTTAACTCCTTAGGTCCTGATCATTCACTAATGATCCACAGAGGCAAGTCACTTATAAATAAAAGGGGGTTAGATCAAAAACTGACATTCTTTTCTGATGTAAACTCGGCCGTTAAGCTCAATTACCTGAAGAAAATATTACCTTACAGAGATGTTGATTACTCAGAAGATCAACTACTTGGAAGTGATGTTCTTGAAGCTGGTTATTTAAAAGCCTTCGCTCCCCAAGGAAATGTTATGCATTCCAACGACTACCCCATAAGAAAGTATTTTTCGCGTAGGATAGACGAGTACAGTGCTATGTTAAAGGTTCTTAATGTTGTCCCTGAAGGGCGCATATATAGCTTGTTGAAGTTATTAATTCTTGAAACCTTTAGAGATTATTCGTTTATTATTAAAGATAAGGATTATTCGTTCAGTCAAAAGATAAGAAACTTCGTTGGTAGCCCTGTAAGAAATTTCGAAAAATTACGAGCTTCTTATGTCGTAAACAAAAATAGAGATAATATAAAAGATATCGAAAAACACTCATTAGAAAAAAAAGCACGTCTGTAAAATAGCTACTTAATAGTGATTGAATAGTCGGGCTGCAACACAAATGCCGGGAACTCCCACCCAGAAATAGAGAAAAGATGACCTTCGTCGATTGAGTCATATTTTTCCTCACTAATCTCATCTGTAACTGCTGGCACAACATAGTAATTGCCGTCTGAAAGTGTGTTCTTTATATGAAAATTTATTGTATAAAATTTATCTTTTATTAGTTTGTGATGGATTTCTTTCACTAACGTATTGGTGGCGAATAGTGGTCTTCCTGTCTGATCAAGAATTGTTATTCCAAACACAGGATGCTTAATGTCGACATTGGCTATGACTTTTATTTTTATATCAATAGGGTTTTCGTTTGATAAAGCAACTGTTTCTTTTCCGTTTTTTTCAATCCATACTTTTTCGATAAAAACCTTCTTGTTGTTCCTTTTTCTAATTTTATCGTCTTGAACTTTATCTTGCTCTTCAATGTTAGCCTTGTTGTAACTTTTAGTAACGTTGTACGGCAAACCACTGACTTTAATCTGGCCCTCATCAATCAGAACTGCCTTATTGCAGAACTGTTCAACAGCACCCATATCATGAGTAACAAGAACCACAGTCTTACCTTGGGTTTTATAGCGTTTAAACACGTCATAGCATTTTTTTTGAAAGTTAGCATCACCTACTGCCAATACTTCATCGAGTACTAGTATGTCACTTTCAGCTCTGATAGCAATTGAAAACGCCAAACGAACCTGCATACCTGATGAATAATTTTTAAGTTTTTGATCCATAAATTTTTCAATTTCTGCAAATTCAACAATTTCATCGTACATCGCTAGCATTTCTTTACGATTAAAACCAAGTAGCGCACCATTTAGGAAAACATTTTCTCTACCAGTTAGCTCTGGGTTAAAGCCTACACCTAGCTCAATAAATGGAGTAAGTTTGCCGTTAACCTGTATGTGTCCTGAGTCGGGAGAATATATACCCGCTAGCAGTTTTAGGAGTGTACTTTTGCCGCTGCCATTACGGCCAACTATTCCAAAAAAATCACCTTTTTTGATTTCAAAATCAATATCTTTCAAAACTTCCTGTTTTTCATACGTTCTCTTCTTGAACGGATTTACTACGAAACTCTTGACAGAGGTATTCTTTTCGTGGGGCAACTTAAATGATTTGCTGACGTGCGAGATTTTTATTGCAATTTCGTTTCGACTATTCATTTATAGGTTCTCCGCAAAATCTTTAGCTTCTCTTCTGAAATAGAGCGTGCCAACGATCAAGAAAACAAGCACAATAGTAAGTGGCAGCAAAAACGCCCACTGATTATGCCAAACATCATTTATGGTTACTGCTTCGGGTGTTACAAAAACGTTACGGGCGCCTTGAATTGCCTGAGCCATTGGATTAATAAATAATATTTTCTGAGCAGTAACGTTAGATATCAAACTTACTGGATAAAGGATCGGCGTAGCGTAAAAACCTGCCTGTAGCAAAACGTCCCATATGTAGCTTACATCCCTATACTTAACAAAAAGTGCTGATAGCAGGAGTCCTAATCCAAGTGCAAATATGTATATTTCGATAATAAATAATGGCAACAGAACACTGGTAACCAACAAATCCATGCCGCTAATTAACGCGATAACGAGCACAACAATTAGGTTCAGGCTTAGGTTGATTAAAGCACCAACACTTGCCGATACGATGATCATCCATCTAGGAATCCTAATCTTTCTGATCAAATCACCCCGACCCACAATCGATCCAAGACTCTGTTGTGTCATTTCCTGAAAAAAGTTCCACAAAACGATACCGAGCAATAGATAGATCGGAAAGCTAGGTATGTCTTTTCCCACTTTAAAAACAACCGCAAACACAAGATATAGAATGGCAAACATAAATAGCGGTCTGAGTAACGACCATGCGTAGCCAAGAACCGAACCTTGATAGCGTAGCTTAAAGTCGGTTCGTACTAGTTCTGCTAGAAGTGCTCTGTTTTGTTTGCTATAGATATGTTTCATGAAAAGTCTTGTATCATTATAGATGAGTTGCCCATGAATAAACAATCTAACATTGCAGTCGTTGTGCTTAATTGGAATGGAGAAAAAGATTCTCTGAGCTGTATCGCTGCCCTACAAAAGCAGACTACTGGGCATGATATCATCGCTGTAGATAATAATTCTACAGATAACTTTGTATCTATTGTCAAACAGAATCATCCAGAGATTGTTTTACTGAAAAACAACGTGAACAAAGGCTTCGCGGGTGGAGTAAACACAGGCATTCGTTATGTTGCAGATAATGACTATGAATTTGTAGCGCTGATAAATAACGATGCGACCCCAGAACCAAGCTGGCTCGAAGAGTTAAATTCTCAGATGAGCAGTGAGAAGGTGGGGATAGCCACCGGTAAATTATTAAAAACGGACGGCACGATAGATTCAACTGGCGACCAATACACTTCTTGGGGGCTAGCGTATCCAAGAGGCAGAAATGACGTAGATTCGGGGCAATATGACATTGGGCAAGAAGTTTTCGGAGCAACTGGTGGTGCCAGTGTATACCGTATAGAAATGCTAAAACAAATTGGTCTATTTGACGAAGATTTCTTTGCATACTATGAGGACGTAGATATCAGCTTCCGCGCGCAACTAGCGGGCTGGAAAGTAGCTTACAGCCCAAAGGCAGTCGCCTATCATAAAGTGGGTGCTTCGAGTGGCAAAGTTCCTGGCCTAACCACCTACATGACTATTAAGAACCTGCCCTGGCTTTTCTTGAAAAATGTTCCTCTACGTCTAATGACGACAATCTGGCCTAGATTCTTACTAGCCTACAGTTCAATAGTGCTATCGTCTTTGATGAGAGGTAAGCTAGTGCCTGTATTTAAAGGTTTATTTATCACTAATTTATATTTACCAAAAAAACTAGTTGAACGCCGAAAAATTCAAAAGTCTAGAAAAGTATCCACTGATTACATTAAATCTATCATCACCTATGATTTACCGCCTAATGCCTACAGATTGCACAGGCTTCGTTCACTCCTGAAAAAGCTCCGTTTTTGGAAGTAAACTTTCTATTTACTGATTTTCATCAGTAGGTATCTTGCATCTTCATAAGTTACCTCATAGAAAAGCGTCTTAGCGGTATCTGCTAGCTCTGGGTTGGTTGTGGATAGTTGTTTATCAATAAGCACATAGTCCAGTTTTTTTGATTTCATTTTTTCTATATCATCGAGGCGTAAATCTTGGAAATCAGCGTAATCCTCTTCGTAGTTTGGTGGCGTGTAGCCGCTATAGCCGTTAAAGATATTTTTGTTGTGATAGCCTGCCCACATTACAGTCTCCATACGCGCAAAAGCGAGTTCCGGATTAGGATAGTCCTGGTCTGCATACAAAACCAGCAGATTATCTACCTGTGGGATATTTTTGATATGAGTATAGACAGCCGGAATTTTAATATCATAGGCATGTGGTCGATTCGACATGTAGTGAAAATGCAGTGGCGCAAGCTCAAAAATAAATAAAATAATTATTGCCCCATAAACTATACTTTTCCTTTTCTTCAGGCTTGCAGTGGCGTCTGCAACACGAGGAAGATACGCTAGCGCTACGCATAACGCAAACAATAAAAGTATGCTCCAGCGCCCCACTGCACGTATAAACTGAATCTGGGGCAAAGCAAAATCTAGCAAAATATATGGCAGTGGCATACTCAAACCTACGCCACTATTTAGAGTGGCGTAAATATAGCTACCACCAATCTTTAGGAGTGGACCCAGAGAAAACAACAAACCAACGAGCCCAACCGCAAGCCATACCACTGCCCATTTATATTGTTGGCTATGTTCTTTGCTGGCTTTACGTTTTCTAAACAAAATTATAATTATCGCCAGAGCAACCATGTACAATACAGCACCATGGTAGGAGATGCTGTCCAGGTTGTATGGAATACGGCGAGCGTTAGTTGGTGCGACTTTGTCGTATAGCCAGCCTTCAGCGGTACCGATGTGCGGAATAAAGTAGTCTGCAACGCTTGATGCATAACTAGGCTGAGCGCCAATGGTGAATCCTGCATCATTCTCCTTAGAGAAACGAGTGTATTGTCTTGCGAGTGGTAAGGTAGAAAGCACAGCAATAATGACTACCGAGCTGATGACGAGAATATTCCTCCAAGATGACAGCCTAATAACTCCTATCACGAGGAGCATTACGCCCAAGGCTCCCAAGGCAAAAAACATCTGATACCACGAAGCGTAGAACAGTAATATAAGCGACGCAAGCAGGCCAATTAGATATCCTCTTTTCTGCTTTTCTAAGTAGCACAATATCAGTAGCACAATTAAGGGCAGATAAAATATGCTCAGGTTTTGCAAATGACCAAGTGCCGACATTTTGAATGGTGAAAATGCAAATATCAGTCCTGACGTAACCGACACTATCTCGTGACCCTTGCTGATTTTTTTGACCAATAAATACATGAACCAGCCGCTCAAAAACGTACTGAAAATCTTCCAGACGTTATAGCTGAATATTGGATTGTCGTTAATGTAATGAAGCGGCAATGTCAGGAGTCCTGTCGAGAGCTGAGTCTCTGAGTAGAGCATCGTGTCTTTGTTTGGGTAGTAAATATTTCCGTCAATATAGTTGTCACAATCACCTTTCAAGCAGTTGTGATTCCGAGCCAGCGTCCAAGCGTTGAACATAGAGTCGCCGCCTTCGATGTAGCTATCTAGTTTGTTGAGTAGAGGCGCGAAATATAACAGTGTTACGAAAAGTATAATGGCTGTTCCGATACCATATTTTTTGAGCAGGAGCTTGAATTTTTCAGACAATGACTGTTTTTTTACCGCCTGCTTTTTTGCCATATTACTTCCCCACAAACACGTTAAATCGGATAATTTCCCAGATTGCTTTCAGGCCGTCTTTGTAACCAATTTTCTTGCCCTCTTCTTTGCTACGGCCATAATAACTAATCCCAATTTCGTAGACTCTCACATTTTTTTTGGCTATACGTGCTGTGATTTCCGGCTCAAACCCGAATCGGTCAGACTGTAAATCAGCAGCAAGCTCACGCGCCAAATTTCCGTTCATCATTTTGTAGCATGTTTCCATGTCTGTCAGGTTTAGCCCAGTGAATATATTGGATAGTGTTGTTAGAAACTTGTTAGCGACTTGGTTGCGATAGTAAATAATCCTATGCGGTTCGCCCCCGACAAATCTAGAGCCGTAGACTACATCTGCATGACCACGCTCAATTGGGTAGAGCAGCCTGATGTATTCTTGTGGGTCATACTCTAAATCAGCATCTTGAACAATCAAAACATCGCCGGTAGATTCTAGAAATCCTCGTTTCAGAGCGGCACCTTTACCCTGATTTTTTTCTTGCAACAATACTTTGATTTCTGGGTTGGCCTTTTTTAATTTTTTTAGAATATCTCGAGTTCCGTCTTTGGAGCCATCGTCGACAATAATGATTTCTTTGCTTGTGGTCCCCAGATTCACGTCTTGGACTTCTTTGAATAGTTTTTCTATAGTCGGTTTTTCGTTATAACAAGGTATGACGATAGATAATTTCTTGGTTTTGGCCACGTGATTTTTCCCTTTTGTTCTTGCTTAATGCTAGCATGAGCTAGAATTAAAGATAAGTATGAAATTAGCTAAAAAGTTAGTATCGATAGATTTTATTAGATTTTGCATAGTTGGAACCGCGGGTTTCATCATTAACTACGCGCTTTTAAGTCTGTTTTACAAACAGATGGGTATACACATATTCATTGCTCAGCTACTGGCTTCCGAGGTTGCGCTGTTTCATAATTTTGCCATGCATCACAACTGGACCTACAAAAATAAATCGCGAAAACAGAATAAAACACTCTCAAATTACTTAGTAGAATTTCACGCAACTAGCTGGGTGGCGATTATAGGCGGGGCTCTACTGGTCAGCTTTTGTGTCAGAGTTCTGCATTTTGATTACACTATCGCATTGGTTGTCAGTTCAGCTCTGGCACTATTCTGGAACTTTGTTTGGACCAAGTATTTTATTTGGGGCGAGAAAGATCCAGAAGTAGAAGAGAGATGATTCTAGTCTAGAGTTTTTTGTCATTCGGTCGCATCGCAAAATAGCCAATAGCAGCTCCGCAAAGTAGCCACCATTGCAGGGCTAGGGCTTCGTTTGACCATAGATGAATGAGTAGGCTGTAGAACAAATAACCAACAAGGCTACTTAGCAGGACCACCGCTACGGCATTTTTGCGCATTTTGTACAAATTTACTGCTAGAACACCTAGAATTGTGGCAAAAAACAGAAAACCTGCCCAGCCAACCTCGTAAGCTATCTGGAGGTAGTAATTCTCTGTCAGTACGCCGCCTTTTGGGTTATTTATGGCGACCAGCCCTGCAGTCCCTGGACCGGAACCTAGAGGCTCGTCTATAACCTTGTCTAAGGTTTCCTGGAAGAAAGTAACTCTCAGCTCATTTGGGTCTTCAAGAACCGTAGATTCATCAGCATGAAAAATTACATTTTGGACCAAATATGTATCTTGTAATACTACGAACAAACTAATAAAAATCAGAGTAGTGCCGAGCAAAATATACCAAAATCTTTTTGCTATCAGCAGTATTTGCTTCCCTTTCGCTATACAAAGTAAAGTAAGTGTACTGAATATAAGTCCTAGAAACGCACCGCGTGAAAATGTTAGTGTCAGTGCACCAAACTGTAAAGCTAACATTACTCCTAGCACTTCCCTGCGGAATGGACGTGCAAATATTGCTTCATTCACAGATTTTTTAAATAAAGCGTAGCCAGTCAATAACATCGGCAAAATTAAGTATGCACCCAGCGAGTTAGGGTCTTTGATTGTGCTCATTACTCTAGGCAAATCGGGCTTATCGTCGATGAAAAAGAGTGGTTTCACCCCCCTGTCCAGGCTATACCCGACATGCGTCAGGAAATCTGATGGCAAAAAGTACTGCAACACACCAAACAACGCTACCGCGCTTGCGATTATCACCGTTGCTGTGAGTAAATAGCGCAGGTACTTTTCCCCTTCTTTTGCTGAACCTACAATATAGCCAAGCAGTAGATAGCCGAGTAGCCTTGTATTGTAGACGCTCCCAACAATTGCTGAATACGTATCGTCGTTTCCGTCGAATATAACGAATAAACCGTGCAGTAACGTGTATAGTCCGCCCAAAATCATCAGCCAACGAAAGGTTTTGTTGTGGAGAAGTCCCCTTCTATAGCTCAGAAATAATAAAACTGGAACAAGAATGACGATTAATAAATCCTTTGCCGCCTTCCACACCTCTATGCCCCCAGTTAGCAAGCTGGCGGACTGCGCTATGAAGACGTGAAGTGGCATATAGACAACAAGGATAATCGACAGAACGAACAGAAGACGAGAAATTCGGTCTGTGCTACTCTTCGTCATCAGATTGCTCTTGTTCGGCTGCTACTGGAATGCTTTTGTAGCGTTTAAAGAAATAGTTGCTTAAAGTAGCTGCGATAACCAAAAAAACCAGGGCTACTGGAATATAGTTATTTGAATTCTGAGTGATACTCGATGAGCTTGTGTTTGCCACAGTATTAGACAAACCCAATACTTGGGAGTTAGAGCCATCATCTACGGTTAAAACTCCTGGTGAGCTAGCAGAATAGAGTAGTTGATTTGCGCTGTTTGATTGTGTGCCAGATACGCTATAGGTTTTCTGAAAACTGACGTTTTGATTAGAGTTTTTGAAGGACTGCGGTACTAAGTCACTAGAAGTCACACCGTTTTGAAAATTATTCATCTACCCTATTGTCACATATAGGGTAGATACTGACAAAAAATTAAGAGGTATAATGAGCTCATGTCAAAGCCTCCAAAGAAACACATAGTCATAGATGCACGTATACGTAGAGCCAGCACGGGACGTCCTGTCGCAAGATTACTGGAGCATTTGCAAGAGATTGATAATGACCACCACTACACAATTCTAGTAGAACCAAAAGATGATTGGATGCCTACCAACAAAAACTTCGTGGTTAAACATACAAGGTTTGGTAACTTTAGTTTCAATCCGATTAACCAGGTCTTATATGCCTGGCAACTGTACCGATTAAGGGCGGATTTGGTTCATTTTACACTTACACCTCAACAGCCAATTTTCTACTTCAAGAAGCAGACGACATTCACACACGACCTAACCATGCTCAAATTTGTCCGTGCCGGGCGTCTTCCGGGCTGGTTACATGCCCTGCGCATGCGAGGATACCGATTCTTGCTATGGTCAGCGCACCGCCGTGCAAAACACATCCTAGTACCTACTCAATATGTTGCAGATGCGGTTAACAAATACCATTTATTCACCAACCGCAAAACAACAGTTACCTTGGAATCTAGTGAACCGCCACTTCCCGGCAAAGCCCACACACCGGAAAACCCACCAGAAAAGTTCATCATGTATACCGGCAGCGCATTCCCACACAAAAACTTGGAGCGACTAATCAGTGCATTTTGTTTACTGAAAGAACAACACGCGGACTTAAAGCTAGTTTTAATCGGCAAAAGAGAACATCACAGCAAATCATTAGAGCGATGGGCAAGGCGCAACACACCTAAAATACCTACCGCCTCAGAAGA
The DNA here is from genome assembly GCA_043727115.1 of Candidatus Saccharimonadota bacterium. Classification (GTDB taxonomy): domain Bacteria; phylum Patescibacteriota; class Saccharimonadia; order Saccharimonadales; family SZUA-47; genus JAYSZA01. The sequence goes on along the minus strand of JAYSZA010000043.1, from coordinate 14,784 downwards.
TTTTTCAGAACAATCTAAAAGCCTTTCCTCCTCAGATGTATCTAAAGATACCTCTTCGTCGGAAAAGTCATTTATCTCGTCACTGAAAAAGTCTCCTGAAGACAGCAGGATTTTGGGTGAGTCGAGCCATAAACAGCCTTGTTTTGAAGATATAATTTTCACTGGTTTTATTCCTGACGAAGAACTGAAGTGGTATTACCAAAATGCCCGAGCCTATGTATTCCCATCGCTCAGTGAAGGCTTTGGTTTACCGGGTCTAGAGGCTATGGTTCACGGCTGTCCGGTAGTCAGCAGTGATGCAACTTGCCTGCCTGAAGTTCATGGTGATGCAGCGGTTTATTTTAACCCGCTTGATATTCAGGAAATGGCAGCAAAAATCGACGAGGTCATATCCAACGAGCCTCTGCGAAAAAAACTTATAGAAAAAGGCTACGAAAACGCCAAAAGATTTTCTTGGCGCCGAATGGCCGCCCAAACCCTAGAAATATACAACAAAATCCTCGGATAGACTTTACTCTGTTTATGTTGGTTCCAAACAACAAAGAAAAATAACGGTAATATCTTACTGTACAAGGACAGTCCTTGTGCAGTAAGATATTATTCTTCCAATTCTCTGCTATTGGCAAGCAGATCCTTGGTGTCCTTTAGCTCTTTCCTGTAAGGAACATACTCCGACACGAACTTTTGATATGCAGCAGCCGACTCAAACCCGTCAAGCACAAGATTCGGTCTTAGCCACTCAGCTTCGAAATTCCCAGTGTAATTTCTGTAGCTCGAGTACGAGTAAGTCTCATAATCTTCACCAATATCTAGGGGGTTGAGATGAATATAGCGGCTAATGTGGTCCCAATAACCTTGCGAACTTATTGGACTAGCCTTATACCGACCTTGAAACAATGATCCTACCCTTTTGTGCCGTTTGTTAAAATATCCTGAATACCCAGTTGCGACAGATCTCATTAGACGCGTAATTCCGTCAATTTCATATTGGTACAGTAGCAAGTGAAAGTGATTCGGCATTAAGCAAAAACTGACCAGTTCTACAACTCCGTGCAGTCCTTCTCGTCTTAGATTAAATCTTTCCGCTTGTGAAATAATTCCCGCATCAACAACTTGGTAGTTTTTAAGCTCATCATCAGACAACAGAGCGTACTTCAAAAAACTCAGGAAAACACTATAGTCACGCTCGTCTACAAATATTATCCGTTTATCTACACCACGATTATATACATGGTACATAGAATCTGGTTCAAATTTTTTAACGGCGTTCCTGCTAGGCATGACCTTAGTGTACTGTACAAGGACTGTCCTTGTACAGTATGATTTGGGGGTATTAATAAAACAGGCTACAATTGTGGTTATGATAAAGAAAGCTACTAGTAAGCAATCTAAAGCTAGAAACTCTGGTATAAAGTCGTTTGCAGGTAGGTACGGAGTGGTTCTTTTGATTGGCTTCCTTCTTCTAGCAATCAGTGGAGCTTACGGATATAACAAATACCTAGACCAAAAAAATGTATCAGACATGAAGCAGTTACTTGCTGACTTTGAAAAACTAGAAAAAGACGTAGAAGCAGAGACCGGCGAAGAATTATTCATAGGAGTTAGTTGTGGTGACCTTGAAGAAAAATTTACTAAAACCCCTTCTTGTTACGTTTACCTAGAAAGCCCTCGGGACAAGCCTTACGAATTAAGCCAAACACTAACTACCAAACTCCCCGAAAGACTAATTAATAATAAGTCGTGTGGCAACTTTGAAGGAACTGGTTTTATTTTTAGCAACTCAAAAAAAGTCATCTACTCTTGCTACCCCGTAGTTACCCGAGCGAGCTCTAAGGCTGATATAGACAAACTGACAAGCACTTATACGGAGCTATAGGTTGAATGAACTTTATATGACACTGGTTTTATTTTTGGTGTTTATATAACACGATTCCTATAATAACGAATGTTATACCCACGAAAAAGGTTACTATCGCGGGCTTGCCTGTGCTAGCTAGGTCTGCAGCAGCTCCAAGCACTGACTGGGATTCTAATGGTGTATTATCGGAGCTAGTTGAGGCACCGAGTACTTGCGGAACCGTTTCTTCATCACCTGCTACAGTTTCTGGGTTTGGCTCACCTTTTTCACGGTCCAGTACTTGTGGAGTCGGTGTTTCTGGTGAAGTTTCTTCTTCGGTGATTGGGTCTTCAACAATTATTTCCTCCGGAGGAACGATTATCACTTCTGGTTCTGGAGGTGTGATGACTATTTCACCGTCACAGACATCATCAATTCCGTCTTGGTCCACGTCTACAAAGCTATCGAATACAGTGATGCAGCTATCAACATCATCTGTTATTCCGTCGCCATCGAAATCGGTTTCACTAAAAGCGATTAGGATTGGCTCGTAATAATCAAAAGCTGTGCCGAAATTGTCCACCCCAAATATATGAAGTTCGTGCGCTCCAGGCTCAGAATCAGATTGCAATTCTATAGGTTGGTTAACTACACCGTCCGCTGGAACTGTGAAATCCGCGATAGTTATTGGGGTTGATTGTAGTTCAACACGCAATATAGAGCCCGGCAATAAGCCTTCTTGTAAAATCTTACTGCCTTGTTCACTGCCACTCAAAAACGGCTTGGGCTCGGGCACGACAATGGTGAAATTGCCCCCGTTATTGTGCACTCCCGCTTGACTACTTGCAGTTGATCCAAAGAAATCATCCGGAGCCGGGATACTTGTTAATACGACCGGCGGCATTGGTTCGGATAGATTACCGGTGTAGGATAATACTCTTTCCTTATATAATCTGTGCGCTAATTGATTCGGATGGAAGCTTTCACTACCAATACAGCCCGTCCTGAAGAGACACAGACTAAAATCGATATCGTTTCCGGCAGTCACACCGTTAACAGTAATGTCCCCTGGATTATGCCCACTACATAAATTTGTCCCCTCAAGTATATCCTCTATATCCACGTAGAATACCCCTGCTTCACTTGCCGCCGCTCGTACTATTTCATTCATATACTTAATGCCCTCTACTACAAGTCGGCGTTCTTGAAAGTCCAAGCGTACATTTGCCCTACAAGTTCCACCGTCTAAACTATCACTCAAATCACCTACTCTATCAGATACAAATATTGGATAGCCGTGGACGTATATTCTTGATTCTGGGCTAGTTTGCTTTATTTTTTTGTATGTGTCTACTAATTTTGGTTTTATTTTCATAAGCCCAATGGCTAGGTTGCTCAGGTCAATCGATTGCTCGACTGCGTACTTACATGTTCCAGGAAGGGTGCATGATTTAACGATATCGCCAAATCCTCCATCATTACCGCCTATTCCTAGTGTAATGACTTCTGGTTTAGGCTCTGAGACTGAATAGCCTCCAAATACGAACGAATCTAGTGCATCAAGTTGTTTTATCCGTCCGGGCTGCCACCGAACTAAACTACCGAGAAAATCATTCCTGTACTGGTTTGATGAGTTTTCATGGTCAAAGTTATCTTCGTTAGTAGTACCTACGATATTATGTATAACTGCCCCACTACACGCTACTGAGTGGAACAAGTCATTATCCAGAGGCGTCGTGGGTTCGGATGCATCACCCGACAAATACCCCAGTTCTTTTGCGATAAGATACGGGTAACTCCGACGCGACAAATGGCACAGATTGCGTCCTTCAAAAGTGTCTTTGTTTCCCTGTTCGTCGGTCCCTGGTTCATACCAAGTTCCGCCCTGCAAGTCCCCCTCGCCGCTCGAAAAACTATCGCCCATTGCTAAATATCCCTGCACATTACTGACGTGATTATTGGCTGTCAATACGACCTCTTGCCAGTTGAAGGCCAAGGGAATCATTGAACCACCGGTATTGATGTCCGTCCGCCTAGTGCCGACAGCAATATTCAGCTTTTTACTATCTGGTGAAAAGTACGGTCTTTTGTAGAATTTTCCAGAGCTAATTAATCCTCCACTAACAAGCCCGGGGATAATGTCTTGACTCTGTTTGCAGCCCGGATAGGACAACTGTCCAGAAATTATATCCCAGGAGTCTGAATTGTAGACTGTTTCACACCCATATGTATCTGTAACAAACAATTTACTAGACTTGAGCTGTGCAACATAACGGCCGTCATTGCTTATCGCAAGTTCGCTGCCTTTTAAGCTGGTGTCGTAGGCGACAGGCATCATTTCCATGTTGCGCAAATTCACTTTCGCGATTGTTGATTTGTAATGAATGGCCATGAATTGCCCGTTCGGTGAAAACACGTGCTCGTCGATTTTGAAAACTACGCCGTCCTTGTCTCTCCAGGTTTCTGGTTGTAGGTTGCCAAATTCCCAGGTTAGCTTATTGCTCCTAATGCCGGGCCGGGCATCACCAATATCGTTCTGCGTATTAACTGAATAGGTTTTGTCCGTAAAAGCATTTTTGACCAAAAACAATACAGTGTTGCTATTTGAGGCTGGCTCAATCCAATAATTGCCTGATAGCATTGGAGCTAAATCATACATTTTGTCTGTACTATCACCAAAGTAATACGAAGCCAGATAGCTATCCCCACTACCTTGTAGAAACTCGTTGGTAAAATATCCGTTTTGGTTATCAATAATGCATCTATTGCCTATGGTGGTGGTGGTTGGGTTCAGCATCACCGGAACCGTGGCAAACATATATGTAAATGGGGTTTTCAAGCTTATACTTTTAGCGTTTACGTAACGACAGTCGTGCCTGTTTTGCACTTGGGTAGGTGTAATTGTTTTGGACTGTTCAAGGGTAATATTGCCATCCCACAAATGGGGGTCAGAAGCCTGTGCGCTGGCCTTCGTGAGGGAACCAAAAAAAACATAAACAATAGATACGACTATCAGCACCCAAACCTCACGTCTCATAGAATTACTTTACGCCCGATATATTTACAAGTAAAGAAAAGTCTACTCTGCTGGTGCTGGTTTCAGTACGATGTGGCGCTCTAGACCTTCGCCTTCAGATTCTGTTTCAATACCATGTTCGCCCGCTAGCTTGTGGATAGTGCGTCTGTCTGCGCCGTTCATCGGCTCTAAGTGCATCTCCTTACCAGATGTCTTCACTTGCTCCAGCCACTCAACTGCACGCTCTTCTAGGCGATGGGCGCGTTGTTTTTTGTAGTCTGCGATGTCCACATTTACTCTGTTAAATTCAAATTCTTTGCTTTTAAGCGCCATGCTAATCAAATACTGCATGCTACGCATGTTGTCCCCATGATTACCTATCAAGAATCCGTTCAGGTGTGTACTTGGTACGTTCAGCTCAATTACCTCACCGTCTTCACTGGTGGCGTAGACATCTACATTTAAACCAAAAAACGACAACATATCCTCTAAATATTTTTTAGCGAACTGAATTGATTCTTCCACGACAATTACCTCTTTCGTTTATTACGATTTTTTTGAGAGGATTTAGATTTAGATTTTTTGGCTTTTGGTTTAGTTTCTGCTTTTTCTTCGCTCAGGACAGTAACTTTAACGCCGGAGTCTTTTTTGCGCAGTGGCTTCTTTGACACAACAGTAGCTGTTGCGGTGCCGTTAGTCATGGAATATTCGTCTTGCTTTAGTAGATAGGACTGTTGCAAATATGCGACCAAGCCGCCAACAAACCAGTAAAGCGAGAGTGCTGCTGGGAAACCGATGGTTACAACGAAAATAAAGAACGGTAGAATATAGGCCATATTACGGCTCATAGCAGCGCTGATTTCTGAACTGTCGGCCTGTTTGCCAGTGTTTGCGTCCTTTAGTATTTCCTTCAGTTTACGTGCGTCTTTGCTTGACGGCATCGTTTGTTTGATCTGGAAGAACTGTATCAGCGCAGAGCCAAGTACTAGCATGAATGCCGGGAAATAAAACCCAGATTCGTTTGCTATTGCTGCACGCCCAAGGTCTATACCACCAAAAAGCGTATTATCAAATTTGGAGATATCAGCATTTAGGTCCTGCATAAAACTTATGTTCTGAATTACAGGGTATGAAAAGTCATAAATTGCTTTTGAGTCGTTTACCACTCTGTTAAGCCCGGAGAAAAGAGCAAAAAACAGCACAATCTGGAAAATCATCAGCCCCATATAAGCGAGTGGTTTGATTTCTCGCTCTTTATAAAGCTCCATCATCATTAGTGATTCTTGTTGCTTGTTGCCTTTTGTTTTGGCCTTTATCTTCTTTATCTCTGGCTGTAATTCACGCATTGCCTTGGTGTGGCGCAGCTGCTTTTTAAGCATCGGATAGAGAGCAAATCTAGTCACTATTGTGAACAAAATGATTGCAACTCCAAAGTTATGGCCAGGTAGAAGCGCATAAATCAGGGTTAGCACGTTAAAAATTGGTTGCACGATAAAGGTGGTGAACATAGATTCTCTTGGTTACTCCGTTTATTCCACTATACCACGACTGAGGAGTGTTATTTGGTGTAAATTGGACTACTACTCGACGATTTTTTGAGTCGCATTCATGACTTGAAGTGCTAGGTCTTGGGCGGGCATATTTGCAAGGTCTGGATTCTGCACAACAAAAACAACGTCAAACGGTTGTCCGGCTAGCATGGCCTGGGTTCTGACCAGCTCATAAAGACGACGTCTGATGCGGTTTCTAACTACGGCAGATTTAGCTGTTTTTTTACTGACAACAACCGCCATTCTATAATCTTGGCGTTTTGGGTTATGCATATAGAAAACTTTGAAGTTTTGAGTGTGCACAGATTTACCGCGCACTCGCGACACACTGTTGTGTCCGTGAAATCGGTTTTTGCGTGCTATCACTTGGTGGCTCCGCTCAGCTTATGCAATGGTTGTTGTTTGTTGAACCGAAAAACTATTAACGAGAAAGCATCTTTCGACCCTTAAGTCGTCGTCTTTTCAGAACAATTCTTCCTGTTCGTGTAGACATTCGCTTAAAAAAGCCGTGAACGCGCGATCGCTTGCGCTTCTTTGGTTGGAAAGTTCGTTTTGGCATATCGCTCTATTCTACCATCGACGCCCTTTTTGCGCAAGGAGTAACACCCAACCATAATCAGCATCTTGCATAGAAATTTTACAAATTGCAAAATTTAGAGTATTGCTTATCCACTCATCCACAGCCTTTATCCACATTATTAACAGATGTAAATCGTTTCTGTGGATAACCCCGCCCCAAGGGTGTGTGATTACTCACATTAAATGTTGTGAAAGTAGCTGTGGAAAAGTCGTACTACTTTAGCGTACTATTAGGTGGATACAAAAAAGTGTAAGCCGAGGGGAAAAGCTAGTGCAGGATACCGCGAGATTATGGCAGGCAGTCTTAGGTGAGATAGAACTAACTATTTCACGGGGTAACTTTGTGACCTGGTTTAAGGCCACTCAACTTCTGCAAGCTGATAGCTCCAGTGTCATAGTGGGCGTTCCAAATATATTCATAAAGCAGCAATTAGAGAAAAAATACCAGGACCTACTTCTAGATGTACTAGACAAGAACGGCATACGGCCAGAACAAATTGAATTCAAAATCTATAATGCCAAAGCCCCTTCCAGCAAATCAACATCAAACGACACAATGGTTTTACACAACTCTAGCGCGCCAAGACCATCAACTCAAAACAACAGAAATACCAGCCTGACGCACAAATACCGCAGAGGTATTAATGACCGCTACACATTTGATAACTTTATAGTCGGTGCCGGAAACGAGCTTGCCTACGCAGCTTGCCAAGCCATTGCGGGTAAACCAGGTGAGAAATATAACCCTTTGTTTTTGTATGGTGGAGTTGGAATCGGAAAAACTCACTTGATGCAGGCTGTTGGTAATGAAATTCTGAAGCGCAATCCACAGTCACATGTTCTCTATATATCTACCGAGCAGTTCGTACAGGAGTTTCTAGATGCGATTCGCTACAAAAAAAACACTGACTTTGCCGACCATTACCGTAGCGCGGACGTTCTAATCATCGACGACATTCAGTTTATAGCTGGAAAAGAAAAAACCCAGGAAGAGTTCTTCCATACTTTCAATGCTCTGCATCAGGCTAATAAGCAGATTATTATCAGCAGTGATAAACCACCAAAAGATATTCCGACTCTTGAGGAAAGACTACGAAGTCGCTTTGCCTGGGGAATGTCTATAGACATGCAGATTCCGGATTTTGAAACTCGCTGTGCAATTATCCAAACCAAAGCTCACGCCAACGACTTACAGCTACCGGCCGATGTCACTGAATTCCTAGCTAATTTGGTGACTACTAACATCCGTGAACTAGAGGGCGTATTAAACCAGCTTCTAGCCTTTTGTGAGATGCGTGGACTAGAACCAGACTTACAGGTTGCGCAAACACTGCTTGGAAGTGCAAAGTCTAGACCTAAGCATATTTCACCCAAGCATATTGTTGAGCGAGTAGCTCGCTACTTCTCTATCTCAATGGAGGATTTGCTAAGCCCTAAGCGCGACAAAGACATCGTCTACCCGCGTCAAATGGCTATGTATATGCTAAGGAGCGAGCTACACATGAGCTTTCCGAAAATTGCTAATGAATTAGGCCGCAAAGACCACACGACCGCCATTCATTCTGTTGATAAAATCGAAAAGTCTTCTCACCTAGACCCAGCTGTACGCCAGCAACTAGTTGAATTAAGGGGGAGATTGTATGCATAAAGTCCAAAATGGACGCACCACAGAACTCTGCCACGACACTTTGTTTCGTGCACCAGCTCTGTTTTTGGCACATTTGAAAAGTTTTTTCTCCGAGTCGCATTCACCATACGCTAAGTATGGCTCGTTTGCGATTCTCAAAAATAACATTCCAACTGCACTCAAATGCGCCATTTTGGACTCAAAATATGGTGTGTACAACTTGTGTATATCAAGCGACAAACTATTGGCCGGCTGTGCACAAACTGTGCTCAACTTTGGGTTTATTCGCAGGGCAAAAATACTCGCCCAAACTTGTGCTCATGTTCTACACACGCTATACCACCAAGTTATACTCCGCATTTTTTCAGAATTAACTTCTCTAAAAGACCAGTTATACACGTTATCCACACAGCCTATAATAACTATATATTTATATAAAGGAGACTATATATTATGAAACTGACCGTCACACAGGAAAATCTATCCAGGGCACTCGCAACAGTTTCGCGTATAGCAAGCTCACGTGGTTCACTACCAATTCTTTCAAACGTTTTACTTAAAACAGAAAATAACCAGCTTCTTGTAGCGGCTACAAATCTAGATGTTGCAATAAGCGAGACAATCGGAGCAAAGATTAAAGCCGAGGGCTCAATTACTGTTCCAGCCAGGCTAATGCAAGACTATGTTTCCAGCCTACCCTCAGGAACACTAACACTTGAAGTTGTCGACAGTAAACTAAAGTTAACAACCGAACACCACAGCTCAAGTATCAACGGAACACCAGCCGATGACTTCCCTGTTATGCCAACTATTGAAAACGGGCACTCTCTACAAATGACTGGTGCGGATTTGAAGTCTGCACTGCAACAAGTTTTGTTTGCTGCATCAAGTGATGACGCTAGACCAGTTCTAACCGGACTGTACCTACACACACTTAACGGCAAACTATACGCCGTAGCCACAGACTCATACCGTTTGGCAGAAAAAGTGATTGGGGCTGAAGAAAAGGAAGTCAATCTACTTCTACCAGCCTCATCTCTACAAGACGTCCTGAGAGTTATGCGTGATGATACTGTCAGTGTTGGTGTGCAGTACGACGAGCAGCAAGCAAGATTTAGTGTCGGTTCCGTCGAACTGGTCACTAGGCTAATTGAAGGAAACTATCCTGACTACCGCAAACTTCTACCTAAAGATTACGCAACTACCGCCGTTTTGAAGCGAACAGATTTACAGGAAATAACCAAAGTCTCAAGCCTTTTTGCGCGGGAAGCAGCCGGTGGCGTAACCGTAACTATGAGCGAAGAAAAAAAAGAAGTAAGCATACGCTCAATCGCATCACAAGTCGGGGAAAACAACGCCGTAGCAGAGGCTGAAATTTCAGGCGACGCTGTAATTACAATGAATTCACGCTATATTCTTGATGCTCTCAGCGCTTTTGAAGGTGAAAAAATTCAGATAAATGTAAACGGCAAACTTGACCCATGTATCCTGACCGACCCAGACAACGACAACTATCTACACGTCGTTATGCCCGTAAAAAGTTGAAAACTTTTTAAGTCTCAAAAAGCAAACACTAAAATCGAAACAATCATAAAATTTGGACAAAAGTAGATGATGAAACAACCGAAACTATACTGCCGATTAATGTAGTGGACAGGTATGTTAATTCAAGGACTCGCTAATCTAATTACGTAAACCACGGTATTTATAGCCAGTTCTTTTCTTTGCAAATTTTTGCATTATCTGTCGCCTCTTCCGCCATTTTAATATTGCAACAACAGCGAGCACGGGCACTGAAATCACGATCAGTGCAGCAAAAGCCATCAATAAAATGGCCAACATCTCATTCTCGGGACGCCTAACAATAAAGTAGAGTAAAACAATTGCCGGTGATAGAATGGTAGCCAGCACCGGCAAAAACAAGAGAGTCGAGAGCGGATAAAAACGGCGGTGAGGAAATGTGAGTCTACGGTTAAACCAATCATCACCAATCCATGTGAGCGTATTTAACCTGTCAAATACACTAAGCAGGCGTTTCATAATTAGACCGGCAGCTCGTTCATAAGCTCCACAAACCTTGCCTCAGTGTTTGGAGTGACGATATTGAGCATAAGTGAGATACCGTTATCTAAGCTAGTATCATCAACATAATGTTGCCTAATGTGAGCAAGGTGTTCAGTGGTAAATTGCTCATTAGCACTCATACCAAAGTAGTTCTTGAACTGCGCCATGCGTGCCAGCAGTTCATCTGACTCGCGCAAGTAGCTAGGCTGTACGACACTGCCACTATCAACCAAGACATTAAAAACTTCCCAGTCGAAACCACTTTTTACTTCTGCACTAGCAGAACCTTGGGCATCAACCATACCGTGATAAGCCTCATGTCCGGCGATAATATCTTTTTGTCTGTCGGTTAACGGTTGTTCCGTCTTGGTTATGCCGTCGCTATAAACTGTACCCGGCTGCCCGATTTTACCGTGGCCTAGGGCAGCCAAAGATGTGCCTCCTATGTCTGCCGCTTTGCCGTAGTGTACTAGCGAGTAAGTGCGTTCCAGGTTGGCATTAAACTGGTTGAGCTGTGACTGGTAATGTGTCTGAAAGTTTTCTGGCTTATCTAGAGACGACCTGGATTGCCCGGGTGTAAGTGAATCGATATGTCGCCCTATAAAGGCAACTAACTTATTTTCAAAATTGGGGCTTTGCATGCGGACGTGCTGCAAATTAAACCAATTACCTTGGTAGTTGGCGGTCTCGGCCGGCAAGAGTGCATCAGATGTTACCTCTGGATATATTTGGCTGGGCATATCTTGTGTGAGTATAGGGTCTAGGATAGGTTGCTCACTCATGGGCTTACTCCTGTTGACAATTATTGTATGCTTTGTATTTTTTTGTATTTACTACCCAAAACTACAGTATCACGAATTTCTCACATATGTATTAAGAATAGCCTGTTGAATAATGCCCATGCAATGTCCTATGTTAACATTATTTAAGCGTCATGAACACAGAAAACAGCTACCCCCCAAATAGCCAATAGTCTTACTCGGGGCTGAGCAACACTCTGCTACTAGGGTTGTCCATGTTTAGAATTTAAGTTTTACAATTTGTTTATTATTTTGGATTTGTAATTTGATATTTACATTATATAGGTCATCTGACCTATATAATGTTGTTATGCTGAGAACACTTGAGTTGACTAATTTTCGTTCCTATACAAATGGGTTATTTGGGTTTGAGCCGGGCGTAAACATTATTGTCGGATCAAATGCCAGCGGTAAAACAAACCTCCTGGAGGCAATTCACACTATTTGTACGCTTCAGGGATTCATGGCGGCCGACAAAGATTTGGTGTCCATCGGCGCCGAATGGTTGAGACTAGAAGCGCTGACGGATGATTCTACTAGAGTTGTAAAACTAGAGCTTGGAAAACCAAAGATAATGGAAATTGACGGCGAGGCAAAAAAACGATTGTCGCTCGCCACAAGCTTACCGGTAGTAGTGTTTGAACCCGAACACATGTTGCTACTAGGAAAAGAGCCAGACAGACGCAGGAGCTATTTGGACGGCATACTATCACTCACCCGGCCTGGCTATAAATCAGAACTAGTAGCCTTTCGCCGGGCACTGGCACAGAGGAATAGACTACTGAAACAGGAATCTTTTTCTCCGGACCAATTATTTGTTTGGGATTTACAGCTGGCAGAAAAGGCCGGAACTATTGTTAAAAATCGTCTAGAACTAGTCCAACAACTACAAAGTGTTTGCGAGGCTCACTATCAAACTATCAGTAACAGCAAAGAAAAACTGCAGTTTAACTACACCAGCAAAATATCATTCACAAACTACAGCGACCAGCTACTAGCTCATCTGAAACAAACAATAGACACTGATAGAATGCGTGGCTTTACTGGCGCAGGTCCTCACCGCGATGACTTGTTGGTGGAGCTAAAGGGCTCTGACGCCCGCATTACTGCATCGCGTGGCGAGACCAGAAGCATCGTTTTGGCTCTCAAGATTGCCGAGCTAAAACTTCTACACGAACAAACAGGAAAAGCGCCGATATTCCTACTAGACGATGTGTTTTCTGAGCTAGATGGAAGCCGTCGACGAGCATTAGCCGAAGCTTTGAAAGATTACCAAACTTTTCTAACAACCACCGACGCTGACGTAGCAATAGACCACTTCTCTGCCTATAACATCATCCCGATCAGCCGAGATTAGCTTGCTAATGTGTTGATGATAGTATAGCCCTCTAGTGTGTCTTTATGCTTAGCTTTCAGGTCATTGATAAGTTTATTAACCTCTGTTTTTTTGGTTTCAGAATACCTATAGTCGTTTGTATTTTCGCTATACTCCACATCACCAAGATCAGGTGTTAAATAAATATTTTTATCGTAAATCGAGTATTTTTCAATAAAATTCGATTCATTTATATCGTCAATAAACGGACTGATGGATTTTCCCGAACCCGAAGTGTTCATTTTGTATACTGTATCGTTTTGCTTTCCCGAGTTTGCCGTAAACAAGAATTCGTTGTCATTCAACGTCTGAAGATTTGAGATATCTTCCTGTTCAGAAAAAACATACGAATAGTAGCCACTAAAAGTGCTAGTGTCATATACAATTATGCCAGTTTCGTTTGAAAATATCACTTTACTGCCCAAGAAAGTTTTAGACTTCATTCCTTTTTCTGTAGCTTTTACTGAAGAAGGTTCATGAACCTCGGATGAGGTATTTTGAATGTCGATGTACGTATCGCCTTCGATACAATAGTAAGCCCCATTATCCTCACACACAGCAGCTTTGAAAGGACCCTTCATATTAAACAACTTCCTTTTAAAGTCAGAGCTTTTTGATCCAAAGATAAACTCCACCTCATCAGTGTTTGATCCCTCTTCACCAATATTTGGGTATACACTTATGCTGATAGTTGATTTGTGTGTTGATATATCAGCAAGTGAATCCAAATTAGTCAGTGTTGAAGGTATGTTCATGGTTTCCGGGGCTAGCGGTTTAGAGGAGGGCTCAAATGCAAATATACGACGAACATCAGATGGATCGTACGTCAAAAGTCTAGAGTTGCCGAGAGACTTAAGGGTATAAAGCCCATCACTACTTAAGAAGTCTAATTTGTCTATAAACATTAACTCAAGAACCCCACTACTATTTTCTGATACTTTATAAAGTTTATGAACAGAAGTTGAACTTAAGCCTTCAAATACCTTTAGGAGTATATAGCTACCAGAATCTATAGATTGTAGGCCCTCTACTACTGATTCCTCTGAAAAATAATCCGAACTATCAAACACAGGTATAATTTTGTATGATGGAGCCGTGTTTGTGCCCACCGTGTGTCGACGCAACGCACCAAGCGAGGAATTACAGGGGTAAGAGTAAAGTATGTTACTTACAACGCCAGCACAGTTTTCTGCGCCTGAGCCAATCCCTGTAAACGACGCCAAAGGCTTAAGTTCTGGAGTAATTTCAGTCGTTTTCATAAAACCTGACGACTTGAATGTTTTGTAGTAGCTTGAATCTGAATCGTGCAAAACGCTAACCGCATACTCACCCCTGTTTACTTTTATTTTTTGTCCCGAACTGTAGTCCCCTACGGATATTGTTTGTCCGTTATTAACATCGCTAACGATGAGAGTGTAGCTGCCCGAATCATCCGCAAGCTTTACGCTGACAAACGAAGTTAATACCAAATAACGCACCCCAAAAGCTGTAATAATAGCTCCAAAAACAACCCCAAGTATCTTTAGCAATCGATTTCTATTGATCATCTGATACTCTCTTATTCTTAATTCCGCAAATCTTCATTATTGATATTTCTCCAATATTGCAATTGCTAACGCAGTTCGTTCAATCGCTTTTTGTTCTTTATCGGCCGGAACCTCAAACTCTATAACAAAAATCCCAGTCGCTTCTTCGATTGTTTGAGTTGCTGCAATCCTATCAAATAGGCCCATGGCTTTAAGTTCCACAATCATGTAGCCTAACTGTGTTCTTATGTCAAAAACAGTAAAGCCCATAGTTGCTGCATGCTGTCTAAGCCCAGCTTTTCTAGATTCTGCTGTCCATTGCGCTATACCGTAGCCAGGTCGACACTTTGCTGCAATACAGAGCGGAACCGTGTCAGAAAGACATCCCGGAAGGAAATCAGAACATTTCC
>JAYSZA010000042.1:0-3216 GCA_043727115.1 Candidatus Saccharimonadota bacterium | reverse complement strand
ACAGGATTCATGTGTTGCATAACAATCTCCAAATTTATTATTGATATTATTCATGTAACTTGCCTCATACCGTAGCGCAATAAATACTACTTTACATTGTTAAGTAGTTTAGTTCTGTAAGAAAGTTTACTGATGAAAAGCCATTGATACTACTTTGCCAATAATTCTATCTGTTAAGTACGGAGGTCGTTACGTATAATCAATTTGGCTCCAACAAACCGGGTCGCTCTGCCCCTTGCGCCACGGCTTCGGAGCCATGCAAAACCCCACTTGCGGGCGGGTTATCTCAATTATCATCCTTGAAACAACTCTCGTGGCATATCAGCGACCACCTCATAAATGGGCTTCTGAAGCTCAAAGAAGTATAATGTACAGCAGAAGCTTAGCGATCTGCGCCGGTAATGACGTTGACGATTTTTACTTTGTCGCTAAAGAGTCTCTACGGTCATGCTGAAAGGAGCGTATTATTAACATTTTATTTATCAGTCCAAACTCACCGTTTGAAAGCGTTGGAGGTGTCGAACGCTACCTTACCAATGTGATTGAGTACAGTAAAAACCAATCGCAGTTCAAAGCCTTCGTACTACTGCCAACGGGTAAAGATAGCCACTCTACCAACGAAGATGGTGTTGTGATGTATTTTGACCAGAACATAAACATGGCAAAATATGATTCTAGCAAGGCGGCAGCCTTAAAAGCTAAAAAGTTTGCTGATACGGTTGAAGAAATTATCGTGAAGCATCAGATCGATATCATCTGTGCGGAGAATTTTCCGGTGGGTTTACCAGCAGCCTACAACATCTTGCTGAACATGGTTGCGGTGGGGCATCATGTGCCTCTCGTACTGCGCATGCATTCTTTTGCAACAACCGAACTTCAAACGGAACTCGTAAACCAGTTGATGTGGGATAAAATCAGCTGCGTCAGCAAGAGCGTGGCCGGGGACTGTTTTCGCAAAGGCGCGGACATAGATATCCTATCTACCGACTATTTGGGAGTAAATACTACAGAATTTAATGCCACCGAGCATACCAGTCCTATCAGGAAGCAACTCGAGCTTGAACCCGGACACAAGCTGGTGCTGACCGCCACCAGGATTATTCAGGGGCGGAATAATGTCCTGCAGGCCAAAGGCATCATCAATTTAATCCAGGCATTCTCGAAAATTTCAGCTAGAAACTCAGATTTACGTCTACTTATAGCAGTCGGCAAAGCACCAGACAGATTGAATGACGAGTTTGATCAGTCCTATAAAATGCTCATGGGATATATTAAACTTCATAATATTCAAGATAAAACCATCGTCAAAACATTCACCTTAAACGAAATACCCGAAGTGTACAAAGCAGCCGATGTGTTCGTCTTGGCTTCTGAAAATGAAACGTTTGGGCAAGTCTTTATTGAAGCCATGGGTTCTGGTGTGCCCGTGATAGGCACCAAAGTAGGCGGCATACCCGAGATTATCAGCGATTCTCGCAATGGATATTTAGTTCCACCCAATGATGTTAGCGCACTCGCTCAGAAAATAGAGATCCTAATTGCTGACGAGCCGACGGTTGCAAGCCTTACGCAAGCGGGATTAAAAACAGTAGCAAATAAATTTACGCTGGAAAAGCAATTTGGCAACTTTGTTGAAATGTTACGAGAAACGGCGAAAGCCTAGCCTAGTTTAACTCTGGAGTTTTTTTGCAAAGCTCTTCGTAGCTGCGTCTCCAAGTTTTTTATAGTCGTCGTTTGTATAATGACACCATGCAGAAAGTTACCGTCAGAATTAAGCCGAGCAGTAAAAAAGGTTCGTTTATACAACCTAGTCTAACTGGAGAGCTATTGGCATACGTGCGTGAACCAGCGGTCGATGGCAAAGCAAACAAGGCACTTATTAAACTGCTAGCTGATTACTACGGCGTTCCAAAACGTGCCGTGAGCATTGCGAGTGGTCATACCTCGCGGATAAAAATTATTGCAATTGATAACTGATTGACTCGTTAAACCGTTAAAGTATAGCTTTTAGACAGCGCGGCAAAGAAAAAAGCCAGACACGAATGTCTGACGTTTTTCATGGCTCCGGCGGCTGGGCAGATTAGAACTTATAGTGACGCTTAGTGCGCCGAGAGTTCTCATATGTCATTCTGTCGGCGACTGGTCCCATCCGAGGGCACGTTGAACGCCACGAACCGCTACATCAAATGCATCACCTTCAAAAATAGCCCCTACTAACTCGAAGGGTAGCTCATGTATCTCTTGCCCATCAATCCTGCGACCCATAAGCGCCTCCACAGCGTATACGCGTTCACCAACTCCGTCCGCCTGACTCCAGGCCGATTGAGCCGCGTCCATGACAGATGAAGAAGTAGGGGGCATCTCTACTCCAATCAGTTTATATAGAGACAGCATATACGGGTCACTGCCTTCATTTATTTTAGGTACTGAGTTTTCGCGACTTTCGGTCATAATAGAACAATTATAGAATTAATTCTTAATAGTGTCAATGCTTAGCTCTCGCTAATGTGCGACTTTGGAGCCTTTGAAGATTACTATCACGGTACTAATCATTGCAACAATTCCCGCTAAATATATTGGAATATACCAACTAAGCGCAATAAGCCCCTCTGACCAGTCAAAATTGATATCCATATATAACAATCCTATTGAGATTAATGCCAGCATCCATGAGGCTAGAGGAACTATTGCTCCTTTAACGCCCTTTCGTTCATAATTAATGTAACTCCGAAGATTGACCCCATAAGAATTAAAGCATATGGAATCAAGGCCGGAAGAGGTGTCCAAATTACGACAAGCATCGCCCCGAGAACCATTAGTAAAGTTGCTATTATTTTTTGTACCATCTTTACCTCATCATACCAAAATAAAAACACTCTGCAGATGCAAAGTGTTTTTATTTGGTTCCGGCGGCTGGGTCACTTTGCTCATCCGCTTGCTCATTCTGGCAAAAGTAAACTTTTCCAGAATTTCACTACGCTCACCGAACCAGCGACTTTCGCCAGACAAGCTGGCGAGTCTCTGGTCGGGTCTAGCGCAAAAACAATAGAAAAAAGCCCGAAGTCCAAATGGACTCAGGCTTTTTTCTTGGCTCCGGCGGCTGGGCTCGAACCAGCGACCTAATCGTTAACAGCGACCCGCTCTACCACTGAGCTACGCCGGAATACCTAATTGGGTATTATACCGACGCCGTAAGGGGTCGTCAAGGTTAGCGTA
>JAYSZA010000041.1:0-8303 GCA_043727115.1 Candidatus Saccharimonadota bacterium | reverse complement strand
ATTAGACGGCATGGGAAATTTTGTATGGGCAAAAGCCATGAGTGGTTTTTATGGGGTTGGCACTTCCATTGCCATTGATCCAGGAGGAAGTGGCGATGAAAGATTATCAAACATACACAAACCACCCAAAAACAAAATTCGTCATAAAGCACTACCAAGATGCTTGAAATTTGATTTCAAGCTCTGAGAATATTTAACAATTTAGCTACATTTCGACGGGCATAAATGCCCTGTTCGAGTAACTTTTACCTACGGGTGCAAAAGTAACCAAAAGCCCCGCACCCCGATGAAAAACATGATTGAAATCAGATACCATGCATACTCGCGCAGCAAGGACGCAAGCGTCCGGTAAACAATTTACTAATTATGTGTTTCCGGATTAGCTTACTGCTTGATTCGAGCATGCCTGATTGATTTCATCAGTTTTTCAGAGGGCGTTTGGCTACAGTAGCTCGGAGCTTCAGAGCTCTCTGTAGCTGAGCCCCCAGCCATAAAACAAGAAAACCGATGGAATCATAAGAAAACACATTGAGTCATTTCCGAGGACTTGTCAAAAATACATAGTTTAAGAAACTATTTTTGACCGACCATAGGGAGTCCCGAGATCGTGCTGTTTTTCATAGCAATCAAGCTAAGCCTGTTGCTTGAATAAACAGAGATCATGTCAGGAACGGTACATTTTCTGAACTCGTCAATAGCAGTTCTTCTTGCCGGCTGGCACACTACCACCCCACAGAATAGGATTCAGTGGGGACCCCGAGGTTTTGGTTTCGGTTTTGCTGCCAAAATGGAAAGGACAAAAGGTCCCGCCCCGCAGACCGTAATGTAGCTTGATGACGAAAACGTAGCTAACGAACTAATCAGAAGGATAAAAATTATGAGACTAAGCCTAAACGAACCAGTAAGTGTTCTATCTATCTACTCAAAGGAAAAAAGGATATTTAAGCCAGCAATATTGACCTGGGGCGGTAGAGATTACCGCCTCGGCAAGGTAGATTTCTACCACAAAACAAAACAAGGCACTACCACCCTGCACCACTTCTCGCTAACCGACAAAGAGGAGTCAATATATCTCAAGCTCCTATTCAATGCCGGAAATTTGCAGTGGACGCTAGAGGAATATATGTTTGCCGGTGAGAATACGCCCACATACGGACACATCTAATGGCTACGCGGCACTATAGCGAGGCGACTTGGCCTAAAAGATGCCGAACAAACTCTGCTTTTGGTGCTGTTTTAGGGCGCAATCGGAGGTTAGTCGGTAGTATATCCTGCCGTATTTCTTCCTCGGATGCATATCGTATAGACTTTATCTCTTCCGGGTTGGCTCTGACGCTACCGCACCTTGAGTTTCTGTCGCTAAAGTCTACAAAGCAACCAAAAAATAGCTTACCGACTGTGTACCCATCACGTAGTCTACTGTTCGCATACCTTACGCCATCCAGCATAACAATCCTGTCTGGACATACTTCAAGACCAGTTTCTTCCTTTGCCTCCCGCGCAGCACCCACCAACGGTGGTTCGCCCAGCTCGAGACCGCCTTGTATAGGCCAGAACATGCCCTCAGATTCCTCTCTCTTGGGCTCAACAAGCAGGTACAGGCCTTTGGTGCGTGCAAGCACTACAGCCGTAGGCCGGAATTCAAGAGATGCTCGTTCCTGCTCAATCGCTGCGCCAATATCACAAGCCGGAATAATCTCAATCATACATCTCTATATTATACATTATTACCGTAATATAGTCAAGTATCTGCATGCCTTAGGGTCTACAAAAGCGGTAAATCTATGAAGACCACTTGCTCTCCCCCGTCCTCAATCTTCCGTCCTCAATCCATGATAAACAAGAGTTTGCCATTTGTCATGCATATAGATTTGAACTCTTGCTTTGCAATTATCGAACAGCAAGCCAATCGGCTATTGCGGGGTAAACCGGTTGGCATTGCTGTCTACGATACACCCAGAGGTTTCATACTTGCTGCCAGCTATGAGGCCAAGGCAAAAGGTATAAAGCTGGGTGTTAATGTAGAACAATCACGAAGTATGTGCCCCGGCATAATCATAATGACCCCAGACCCGGCGAAATATCGTGAGGCACACAAACTTTTTAAAGCCGTACTCTTGGAATACAGTCCTGATGTGACTCCAAAGTCTATTGACGAGTTCATTGTCAATCTGGAACACTCATCAGCCTTAAAAAGAGTAGTAGCTAGTATCTCGGAGCTAGTGGCTAGTAGCGGCGAGAAACGAGAAACTAGCTACGAGATACTACACAACCAGGCTATGCTAGCCATTGGACAAGAGATAAAAGAGGAGATACGTGAGCGCCTAGGTGAATGGGTCACGGTGAATGTCGGTATTGGCACCAATCGATTCTTGGCGAAATATGCAGCAGGATTTGGCAAGCCGGACGGCATGACGTTGATTGACTACCGCAACCTGCGTGATATGTACGAGGGCATGAGACTAGTTGACCTACCAGGAATTAACACCCGCTATCGAGCGCGCTTACGTATAAACGGCATCTATACACCGTTAGACTTCCTAGAAGCAGACCTACAGGTTCTAAAGAAACAGGTCTTCAAAAGTATTGTTGGGTATTACTGGTATCTTCAGCTCCGAGGCCATGAAGTAACAACAAAAGAATCAAAGCGCCAGTCTATAGGCCACCAGTACGCTCTAAGCGAAAAAACGATGGATATAGACAAATTAGAGCCGTTATTACTGAAACTGTGTGAGAAAACCGGCAGAAGACTGCGCAAAAACAACCTCTACGCTCAAGGAATCCACCTATACCTTGGGTTCGAAACCCAAGTAAATGACAAATATCAAATGACAAACAAGCACTAAATCATAAATACCAAACAGGCTACGAGGGGCCGGCGAGCTTTGATAACATGCACAATATTAGTAGCTGGCACCACGGCGAAAAAACCGTTCATCGCCTATACAGCACGTCAGATATTTATGAAGTAGCCAAAAAACTTCTGCACACTGCAGAAATCTCAAACAAAGTCAAAATAATGTCAATCCACGTCTTCGGCCTGAACGATTGGGATCCGGTTCAAACAAGCCTGTTTGAACAGACTGAAGATTGGGGACTGAAGATCGGAGATTCGCCCTATCGTCGGTTAGATGCGCGAAAGCGGACTTCCGACGCTGTTGATGCTATCAACGACAGATATGGCGAGTTTGTGGTCATGCCTGCAGCCATGTTGGATATGCAGGGCACGATTCTAGACCGTATTGCTTTCGGACAAATCCGCGATCTTATATAGGCTTGCTAGGGCATGTTGAGGTGCTGATTTCTGTACATTAAGGTATAATAAAAACAATGAGTGAAAAATACGTAACCGAAAAAGTACTGGACAAAGCGCTTAAAGGTGTAGTCGATGAATTGTCTGGCGTCATGAATGATATGATGGACCGATTTGATGGTCGGTTCAACAAAATAGAAAAAGATTTAGAAGACTTTAAGCTAGAAACCCGGCAGAGTTTCGATACTCTGACTAACACTATAGACGGATTTGTGAAAAGGCTTGAAGATTACGAAGTTGAATCCAGAGCGCGAGATCACGAAATGGACAGAATCAAGCGCTGGGTTGAGCAAATTGCAGCAAAGACTGGTGTAAAGCTAGAATACTGATTCTCATTTGCAGTATATACTTGTAGTATGAAGCACAGGACAGCAGCTGTAGTAGTATCATTACCCTATATTTGTAGATCAGTTAAACAGAGCCTTGTCCTGCACGCCAACTGACGAGTTTTGCAATTCTGGTAATACGGTTTGGGGTGACTTTACCTGGTCACTAGTTATTTGGGGTTTTAGTATGGCTTTGATTACTCCAATAGCAGTAGCAACGGTTGTCGCCTGGCAAATAATTCAACGAAGAAAAGCAAGCAAGTGAAAAAGTGGCGAACACGTAAGAGAAAAATTATAGCTATTGTGGTGATGGCTGTAGCAGTTGTATGTGCTTCTCTATATTACGTTCTGAATAAAGATAACAATAACGTGAGCTATGAGGCGCCGTCACAGCAAGTCGTAAGACAAGAGAATACTACCGGAAATACGGCAGAGAGCGAGGCCGAAACGACACCAGCAGTAGTAGAGACTCCAAAACCGACACCACCTGTAGTAGAGCAAGCACCCGAATGGCCTGTGCAGCTAACAAGCTCTGAGGCAAGTTCTATGACGGTCGTAGTTAATAAAAAGCATAAATTACCAAGTGATTATGTACCTGATTTGACGGATGTGGGCGGCGGTAAGTTGCGACCTGAGGCAGCGCAGGCTCTGACTTCTCTGCTGTTCAAAGCAAATGAGGCTGGTGTGCCAATGAGCGTCATTAGTTCTTATCGCTCATACCAAACTCAGGTGAGTACCTACAATAAATGGGTCAATCAGTCGGGTCAAGCAGATGCGGACACCTTCAGCGCGCGTCCTGGCCATAGCGAACATCAGACTGGATTAGCAGTTGATTTGGGTGAATCAGGTTCATCAGCATGTGATTTGGAGACGTGTTTTGGGGATACTGCTGCCGGAATATGGCTTGCAAATAATGCTTCTAGCTACGGATTTATTATTCGTTATCCGTTAGGTCGAGACGCAACAACTGGCTACCAGTACGAACCATGGCACCTACGATATGTCGGTGTCGATGCTGCTACAGCAATTGCAGCCTCAGGCCAAACAATGGACGTATACTACGGAGTCACTGCGGGTGACTATTAAGTAAGTTATTGTTTGGCAGCGCGTTTTCGCTTGTTGTGGTCTAGTTCTTTTTTGCGTAATCTAAGAGTCTTTGGGGTTACCTCTAGTAATTCGTCGTTTTCAATGAAGTCTAGACACTGCTCTAAGCTCAATAGTGTATATGGAGTCAACTGTACGACGCCGTCAGATGACGAGCTACGCATGTTCGTTAGATGTTTTTCTTTACAGATGTTAACTTCTAAGTCTTCCTGACGAGTGTTCAAGCCCACAACCTGTCCGGCGTACACAGTTTGAGTCGGCCCAACAAATAGTTCACCGCGTTCTTCAGCACTCTGAAGCGCATATGGTGTAGCGACACCCGTTTCCCAAGCGACTAATACGCCATTTCTGATTTGGTTCAATGCAGCCCCTAGTGGCGCGTAAGAATCAAGAAGAGTGTTCATGATAATCGTTCCCTTAGTTGCCGTCATTAAGATGTTTCTAGCACCTAATAGCGCACGTGTAGGCATAGTATATACGAGCTTTGTTACGCCTTTGTTAGAGCTAAATTGGTCAACTAATTGTGCTTTTCTGCGGCCAAATTCCATCTGTACGGCACCAACGTGTTCTCCGGGAACCTCAACAATAACTTCCTCTATAGGTTCCATCTCAACACCATTATCTGTGTGAGTAACGACTTGAGGTCGTCCAACTTCAAATTCAAAGCCTTCACGGCGCATAGTTTCAATCAGAACAGATAGGTGAAGTTCACCGCGTCCTGCAACTAAGAATCCAATTCCCTGTTCGTCGATTTCTAGTCCTACGTTAGTTTCAAGTTCTTTCTTGAGTCGGTCGCCGATTTGTCTAGAAGTATTGAACTCTCCCTCTTTGCCTTTCATAGGGCTGGTATTCGGGCCAAGATATATCTTAAGCGTAGGAGCTTCAACTTCAATAGTCGGTAGTGCTTCCGGGTTGTCTAGGCTAGTAATAGTGTCGCCAATCTGCGCATTTGCAATGCCAGTGATTGAGACGATGTCGCCCGCAACAGCCTCGTCAACTTCTAGATAAGTCAGTCCAATTGTTCGGTAAAGTCTATCCACTTTTGCAGGAGTCTGAGAATCTTTTCCACACAACATGACTTGGTCTTTTTTCTTTACTGAGCCGCGCTCTACACGACCAACTGCATATTTGCCCTGGAATGTATCATAGCGAAGTGACGAAACTAATAACTGCAGAGAGCCGTCTTCGTCGACTTTTGGCGCTGGAACTTCTGTCGTAATTGATTTGAACAGTACTGACAAATCACCTGGTGCACTCGCATCTTCAGGGACAGTTGCCCATGCTTTTGAGTCGCGTCCAATTGCATAGTAAACAGGATAATGTAGTTGGTCTTCGTGAACTGCAAGCTCTAGGAATAAATCAGCAAGTTCGTTTTCTACTTCTTTGATACGGGCAGCGTCTTTGTCGATTTTGTTGATAACAACGATAGGTTTAAGTTCAAGCTGAAGTGCTTTTGACAGAACAAACTTAGTCTGTGGCATCGGCCCTTCTTGAGCGTCAACTACCAAGATACAGCCATCAGCCATTCTTAAAGTTCGTTCTACTTCTCCGGAAAAGTCCGCGTGTCCTGGCGTGTCGATAATGTTGATTCGGAAACCTTCCCAGTCAACCGCAGTAATTTTAGCGGTAATAGTGATACCCCGCTCTTTTTCTTGGTCTCCACTGTCCATGATGAGATTCTGGCTCATTTCGGACTGATTGTCGCGGAATGTATGAGATTGCTTTAATAAACCATCCACTAAAGTTGTCTTGCCATGGTCGACGTGCGCGATAATCGCTATGTTGCGTATTTTTTCTGATTGTTTCATAAGTTATTAATTATAGCACAATATTTAGAAAATTACATCTGTTATTTTGTGAATATTGTGGTTGTGCTTCCACAGCTTAAGCACTATAATCAGATGGAACAGAAACGTGCACAAATCAAACAAAGGGTATAGACACATAATGAAGGTGTTAATGTTGGGATGGGAATTGCCTCCTCACCACGTTGGTGGGATGGGCGTTGCATGTTATCAGATGTGCAAAGAGCTTAGCTATTCTGGTGTAGACATTGAATTCATACTCCCCTTCACCGCAAAATTTGATATCGACTTCATGAAAATAACACCAGCTCACGAACAATCTGCAGAAGAGTTTTTGATATCCGGTGGAGTCTATGACGCTGCATGGTTTACGACAATGAAAAATAAAAAACTAGCTATAGGACAATTAGATTTACGCCAACAGCATGATAGATTTGCGCACAATGTTGCAAAGCTTGCCGAATCCAGAGAATTCGATATTATACACGCTCACGATTGGCTAACTTTCAGAGCTGGCATGCTAGCCAAACAGATAACTGGAAAACCACTGATAGTTCATGTGCACGCAACCCAGTACGACCAATCTGCAGGAGGTCACGGAAACCCACTCGCTAGAGAAATAGAATACCAAGCATTCATGATGGCGGACCAGATATTTGCAGTCAGTCAAAAGACAAAAAACGTAATTGTTAGAGAATACGGCGTGCCTGAAGAAAAAATCTATGTCGTACATAACAGCATGGAAATATCTGATGATATAAATGAAGGTGCAAATCTACATCAGTATCTAGAGGTCATGAAAAGCAAAGGCTACAAAGTAGTAGTTAACATCGGACGGATGACTATTCAAAAAGGCCTGACGCATTTGCTCGAAGCAGCTCAAAAAGTTATTGAAAAGAACCCAAAAGTTCTATTTCTTATAGCGGGTGGTGGTGAGCAGCAAGAAGAACTAATTAGAATGGCGGCTCATTACAAAATATCCAGTAATGTCATATTTGAAAGCTGGGTTTCTGGCAAGAAATGGCGTGATACTTTCCGTGTCGGAGACGTGTTCGTTATGCCTTCAGTATCTGAACCATTCGGATTAACCGCACTTGAGGCCATTGGATTTGGCACACCTGTTATTGTGTCCAAACAATCAGGAGTAGGCGAAGTGTTGCAGAACTGTTTCAAGGTGGACTTCTGGGACACTGACCAGATGGCTGACATGATTCTAGCAATCACAGGCAATGATTCACTAGCGCGTACTATGTGGCTAAGTAGCTACCATGAATACAGAAGCCAATCTTGGGCTAAATCAGCTCGCAAAATGACAGACCAGTACAACTACGCTGCTGGGATTTCATCATGAATCCCGTCACACTCCACAATAAAACTGGTCGTCACCTAGTTTCTGCTGCTATGACTATTAAACTCTGGTCTTGGAGTGCTACGGGATGAAATCCATAGTTCTCTACTTGCATGCTCACCAGCCTCTGCGCGTGAAGCCGTACTCAGTATTTCAAGCAGGTTCAGACCACTTCTATTTCAATGATGAGACTCCCGATACAGATACGAACAACCGATTCATAATCGATAAAGTTGCTCAAAAATCATACTTACCAACTAATAAAGTTTTAATCGACTTATTGCTTGCACACCCGGAGTTCAAACTAAGTCTGTCTATCACCGGAACACTGATAGACCAGCTCGAAATGTGGCGACCCGACGTATTACAGTCATTCAAAGATTTAATAGCTACAGGTAAAGTTGAGG
>JAYSZA010000040.1:0-24113 GCA_043727115.1 Candidatus Saccharimonadota bacterium | reverse complement strand
ATTTAACACCAAAAGAATAACAGATGGACGCTTTACTTATCTATGGGGTTAGGTAATTTCGTAATTGGGGTTTATTATGCTTATTGTCGACTAATCTACAACGCTCATTTTTTAGTGCAGTATCTGAATCTGATTTAATATTTGCTAAATTACTTCTTTGGCTGCGTAGTATATACTTGGCCGCCGTATACTGGTGATACTGGTGAAAATTCCGATTTTGATGCAAGCTTAGTAGCACCCTTTTGCCTCCAGCCTTCGGCTGTTGCTCCTATTATTGGCACACTCAATGAATAGCCCAAGGCATTTGCGACAGACACGCTTACACGAAGGCCTGTGTAACTTCCAGGACCTTCATAAACGACTATTCCTTTTATGGCCTTTATCGTTTCGCCCGCCCGCGAACATAACTCGTCTATGACCTGGTGTATTTGCGTAGAAAATTCTCTTCCGGCCTGCCACTGTTTAGAGCCAATTACCACGCCTTTCTGTGCTATCTCAACGGTAACCTCTGGACTATCCGCCCGTAAAAATAAGATCATACTGACACCGTCTCCATTAATTGTCTATACTCGTTTGGGTACTTGACGGTGGCTTTACGCGACTCAGGATTATCCTTTACTAGTTCTATACTTATAATTATCCGATTTTCAGGCAACACACTTGCCACAGATTCAGCCCACTCAACTATAATTACGCCATGCTCGTCTTCTAGTGCCTCAGCAAGCTCTTCAGTCGCTAAGCCGGGCTCTTGTAAACGGTAAAAATCAAAGTGATAACAGGTGATTTCTCCTGACTTATACTGTTTTCCGATAGTAAAGGTCGGGCTGCTTACCAAATCAAAACTACCTAGTCCTCTAACAAGCCCCCTGGTAAAGGTCGTTTTGCCACCGCCCAAATCGCTGATTAGTTCAACGCACTCGCCACCATGAAAACCTTGACCAAAAGAAGAGGCGAATGATTCCGTCTCTTCTGGTGAGTTTAAAAAGAATATTTTTTCTAACATAATATGTACTCTGCTAGTCCTAAGCCTACATTTAGAAGACACACCTGGCAAGCAGTAGCAACTTCTAGAGTATAATTAGAATATGCTCAGGCTTTCTAACAACTACCTAGATAGGTCTATACTCTCTCTTAGGACAGGTGGAGTTATAGGTGTTGCAATGGCACCCATAATCAATCCGAACAATCTGAAAATTGAAGGTTGGTATGCACATAATCTGTTAGAAAAGGGAGACTTCATACTCCCAATCTTGGAAATACGTGATTTTATAGGAAAGGGTATTGTAGTTAATGACCATGATGCTTTGACCCATCCCGATGATATGATCCGACTTAGAGATATTCTGGAAACTCGATTCGATTTAATGGGGAAGCTGGTAGTTACAGAAAGCAATCGACGAATAGGAAAGATTGTTGATTTCGCGGTCGACGAACAGAGCAACTACATACAGAAGCTATATATCAACCCGCCATTACTACGCGGACTTACTAACGACCAGATATTAATCGACCGCTCACAAATCGTAGAAATTACCGACAAAAAGATTATCGTCTCAGACATGGAAGCGACTGTTCGGTCTGGTTTACCGGTTGCTAGCGAGGCTTAGTAATTTAACGCTTCTTTGATATCGGAGTATTTGAAGCCCTTGCTTATCAAGTATGCTGTTAGTTTTTGCTGGTCCTGATAGCGCAACCTACCACGTAGTTTTATTATCAGCTCTCCAAGCGCATCGCCTTCAGATTTATTAGTGTCGTCTTTTTCTTCTAGTTCATTTATTATGCTCTGTATGATCGCAGAAGTAACACCCTTGGAAAATAGCTCCGAACTAATTGCGCGGGCACTTTTGTTCTTTCTTCTTCTTCCCTCCGCAAACCATTTGGCGAACGATTCATCATCTAGATATCTTTTTGTAGTAAATTCCTCTACCCAGGCTTCGATTAGATCCTTTTCTGCCTGCTTTTTATACAAATAGTCGCGGAACTCGCGGACAGAATGCGGACGTCCCATCAGCCATTCAAGTGCTCTCTGCTTCAACTTACCTTCATCAGAGATCTTTTTGAACTGTTTAATCTGATTATCGTCTAGCTCCAAGCCTTTCTTGAGCTTCTGCTCAAGTAGCTGGTCGAGCCTCAGAGAGAAACTGTATTTACGATCGACAAACACAGAAACCCTATCGATATTTTTAACTTGCTGCTTTAAGGCCGTAATTTTCATACTTTGTGCTATCAATGGGCTAAACTTCTGCTACAGCTACGACTCGAACTTTTTTGTCTAGTTCTGCCATGACTTTTGGGTTGTCCTTCAGATACTGCTTGGCCGCTTCACGTCCCTGAGCAACGTTTTCACCGTTGTAGCTGAACCACGCACCGGCTTTTTCGACAATTCCTTTTTCTGTAGCAAGATCTAGGATGTCGCCCTCGGTGCTGATGCCTTGGTTGTACATGATGTCGAATTCAGCCTGACGGAAAGGTGGCGCAATTTTATTTTTGACGACCTTCACGCGCACCCTGTTTCCGATAATCTCCTCCCCAGTTTTAATCTGCGATGTTCTACGGATATCCATACGTACCGAAGCGTAGAATTTGAGCGCGTTACCGCCGGTTGTTGTTTCTGGGTTACCGAACATCACGCCGATTTTCATACGCAACTGGTTAATGAATATAACCGTACATTTACTGCGACTGATAATACTCGTAAGTTTACGCAAAGCTTGACTCATCAAACGAGCTTGCAGACCCATATGTGAATCACCCATGTCTCCTTCAATTTCTGCCTGAGGAACAAGCGCTGCCACAGAGTCAATCACCACAATATCGACCGCATTAGAACGTACTAGAGTTTCGACTATTTCTAATGCTTGTTCGCCGCTATCTGGCTGGCTGACAAGTAGTTTTTCTATATCGACACCAAGACGTTTTGCATAGGCTGGGTCAAGCGCGTGCTCTGCATCGACAAACGCGGCCGTACCACCGGATTTTTGTAATTCTGCAATCACATGTAGAGTTAGCGTCGTTTTACCCGAGCTTTCAGGACCGTAAATCTCTACAATTCTACCCTTAGGAATACCACCGCCGAGTGCAATGTCGAGTGACACACTACCTGTTGGTATTGTTTCTATGTCGATTTTGTTATCACCGGCCAAATGCATGATCGAACCTTTTCCGAACTGCTTCTCTATTTGGTCCACCGCAAGACTTAATGCCTTCTGGCGACCTTCTTCATCACCAGCGCTTGCTCGTTTGCCCATTTCTTTTGCTTCTTTATTCTTTGCCATAATGTTTTGCGCTTCGCTTGTTACGAGGACAACCTATCGGTTTTCCTCGTACTACGCGGGACGGTCGAGTAAATCGTCCGTGCCGGCTGCTCTTTTCCCTTTGGCTGCAGAGCTACAGCGAAGATTTCCTTTCCTTATAATTAGCTACTTGTTTTTACCTTAACAAGTATAGCTCATTATATTGTATATTAATACTAAACGCGTTAAGTGATTTGGAGAGTACAAGATTTTACTCTTTATTGCCTGTGGATATTTCGTAAATTTTGCATGGATTTTATTTTTTATTATTAAAATCGCATAAATCATAAGCGCTCAATTTGTGATAGTTATGATAAGATTAACCATAAGGGGTAAGCTTAGGGGACCAAGTCCTCGAGCTGGGTACCGATAATATATGCCAATTCCAAATACCACAGTAATTGAACTGCTAAAAAATGCTAAAAAGCTCACGGCGGAGCAATTGTCGGCATTGGAGACAGAAGCCGGCAACGATAAAGCAAACCTAGAAGAGCTGGTCGTACAGCAGAACATCACAACTGAAGTGGAGCTAACAAAGTTATTCGCCGACGAGATTGGTGTTCCCTATGTCGAAATAAACGTTAAAGAACTAAGTAAAGAAATCCTTAAACAGCTTCCGGAAAACATAGCAAAACTCTACAACATGGTCATGTTCGGTGGTAGCATCGACGATTTATCAGAACCACGCCAAATTGCTATGTTGGATCCTGATGATCTGCAGGCGATAGACGTGTTGCACAAAATGTTCGGTCAAAACATTAAGCTTTTCATCTCTACTAAATACAACATTCTTGCGGCACTCGACCAGTACCGTGGCAATATCGGAAGCGAAATATCCAAAATTGCAACTGACGGCGAAGAGGCCGACGAAGACGAAGACATTACAGAAGAGGACATTGCAGAAGATTCCCCGATTGCGCAGACAGTTAACCTGATTGTTGAATATGCAATCAAATCTGGCGCTAGCGATATTCATATTGAGCCCCGCGATAAACACGTGCTTATTCGTTACCGAATAGACGGAGTTCTGAAAGAAGCCAATAGACTACCTAAACGAACAATGGCGGCACTTACATCTCGTATCAAAATTTTATCTAACCTCAAAATTGACGAACGCCGTGCCCCGCAAGACGGTCGGTTCAAAATCAACATGAACGGTCGGATATTTGCATTCCGCGTCTCTACGTTGCCGATTACCGAGGGTGAAAAAGTAGTTATGCGTATTTTGGACGAATCCAGCGAGCCGCTGTCTCTAGAACAACTTGGATTCTGGGGTAAAGCTCTCAAAGATATTCAAAGCGCAAGCCGCCAACCGCATGGAATGCTGCTTGTGACTGGACCAACGGGTTCTGGTAAGTCTACGACTCTACACAGTGTTTTGCACATTCTGAACAAACCTGACGTGAACATAAGTACAATTGAGGACCCGGTCGAATACAAACTCGAAGGAGTCAACCAAACGCAGGTAAATCCAATTGCCGGCATGACATTTGTGGCGGGCCTGCGCGCTTTGCTCCGCCAAGACCCAAACATCATCATGGTTGGGGAGATACGAGACGGCGAAACAGCCGGGCTAGGCGTCCAGGCTGCATTAACAGGACACTTGGTATTCTCTACTCTTCACACAAATAACGCCGCTACTTGCCTTCCTCGTTTACTCGATATGAACATTGAACCGTTCTTGATTGCCAGTGTTGTACGGGTAGTAATCGGCCAGCGACTAGTTAGACGCTTAGTCCAAGAAGACTGCGAAGAATACACGCCAACAGATGACGAGCGCAAAGAGATCGAACGAGTGTTCAAGCTGAAAAACAAAGCCGACTGGGACAACATACTTAAACTTGTACAACAAGCTCAGGAAGAGTTCGGTAGGCCAAAGTCTGCGAAACTCACCCTGTGGCGACCAAAAGTCGATCTAAAGGGAGAAAAAACCGGCTACAAAGGCAGAATGGGTATTTATGAAGTACTCACAAATACGCCAACTATTCAGAATTTGATCGTTGCCAGCGGTACCAGTGACGAGATTCAAGACAAGGCCATATCTGAGGGTATGCTTACGATGCAGCTTGATGGGCTCATTAAGGCTATGATCGGAATGACAAGCATTGAAGAAATTCTAAGAGTTACGAGGGAGTAGAGTATGATAGACGGCATAAACAAAGTACAAAGACATTCGACCTCGCGAGCTCAAGGGAAAAAGAGCAGTCCGACCAACGGATTTACTCCGTTGCCGGCACGTCGAGAAAAAACCGTAGGTTTTGTCTTGAATAGCGGAGCGGCATAAAATATGGCATCATTTGAATATAAAGCAATCGACAAAGACGGCAACAGCAAAAGTGGCAAGATAGAAGCCGGAACCGAAACGGCTGCAAGAAGCTCACTCACAAGGCTTGGGCTGAAACCAATCTTCGTTAAAAAGGCCGGCAAAGAGAGCTTCGACGTCATGAGCCTTTTCAATAAGGGCGGCAAAGTAAAAACTAAGGACCTAGTGATATTCACCCGTCAGCTATCGACAATGATAGATGCTGGTGTTCCTTTGGTGCGCTCTCTGGCCACCTTGCAGAACCAAACAGAAAATCCTACTTTCAAAAAGCAACTCGTTGGAGTCAGCAAAGACGTAGAAAGCGGAATGGCATTTGCTGACACACTAGAAAAATATCCCAATACATTTAACCCAACATACGTAAACATGATTAAGGCTGGAGAAGCTGGGGGTATATTGGACGAAATCTTGAAAAAACTAGCCCTCCAACAAGAAAAGGACGCGGCGATTAAAGCAAAATTCAAGAGCGCCATGACTTATCCAACAGTTCTAATCAGCATTACAGTGCTTGTATTCATAGCTCTGATGACTTTCGTAGTACCAAAAATCGGAACCATAATCTCCGACTTATCAGAGGGTGAATTACCGGCTCTCACAAAAGCCATGCTAGGAATTAGTGACATCATGATCAACTATTGGTATATACATATTTCTGTTGTCATATTCGGTGGAGGTTTTCTTCTGAAGTACATAAAAACCCCGAAGGGCCGCGCAAACAAAGATAGACTGATGCTTAAAATACCCGCGATTAATCAGCTAATCACAAAAATGGTTGTGGCTCGGTTTTCGCGTATCTTTGCAAGTCTCATGAGTGCTGGAGTCAGTGTGATTGACGCCATCGAAATTACTGCAAAAGCAATTGGCAATACAGAGTTTGAAAAAGAACTAATGATTGCATCAAAGGCAGTCTCTAATGGTGAGCAGTTGAGTGCGCCCCTCATGAAAAGTAAGATATTCCCACCTATAGTCAGTCAAATGATGGCTATCGGCGAAGAAACAGGACAGACAGATACTGTCCTGATAAAAGTCGCTGAATTCTACGAAGAAGAAGTTGACGCCGCTGTTGACGGACTTAGCTCTATACTTGAGCCAATTCTGATTGTTGTCATGGGTGGAATGGTTGGAGTTATTGCAATAAGCGTTATTGGACCGATAAGCAGCTTGTCGAAAAGCATTTAGGTACATCGACCGACAATTTAGGGCAATTATTCTCATAATAAGCTTGACACTCGGACCTAACCATAAGATACTTGAAAGCATAAGCCGTTTATTAAGGCTTACCTATAATCAATAATAAAACAGGAGGTGGGCTCCCATGCTCAATCAATTAAGAAAAGAACGTGGTTTCACGATTATCGAACTTTTGATCGTAATCGCTATCATTGGTATTTTGGCTACGTTGGTACTAACCAACTTCCAGGGTGCACAAGCAAAAGGACGAGACACTGTCCGTAAAAACGACATCAACAGTCTCTACCAAAAACTAGAAGAATACTATAACGAAAATGGTAGCTACGTTAACACAGCTGTCTCAACAGCAAATGCTTCAACTCTATTCCCTGGAATCGACGGTGGTGCAGTGACTGACGAAGACGGTGGTGTTATTCAAACTACCTTCTCTACAAGTACAGCCACAGCACCAACACCAACTGTGACAAACACATCTGGTGAAGAATATGAACTAGCTCTTTGGGGCGACGCTCTATGTGCAAGTGGTGGAACATGTACTAAGTACGTTCTAGCCGCTTTCCAAGAAAAAGCTGCAACCTACTCAAAAACAAGCCTTAACTAATCATTTAGGTTAACCTTTTAAAAAGAGTCGTCTCAGCAATGAACGACTCTTTTTTATTGCCCAAAAAACAGTCGCGCCAGAGCGCTCGATACGCTATACTAAGGTACAAAGACGCTAATGCTTTTTTTATAACACTATGGGATTATTCTACAAAGACAAACCAGTATTTGGATTCGACATTGGCCGGAGCTCTCTTAAAGTGATGCAGATAGATAATTCCGGTAAAAACAGCAAAGTTATAGGATATGGCACAACGACCTTTGATAGCTCGGCAATTAAGCAAGGAGTAGTAGTTGACCACGAGACTATAGTTAAAGCTGCCTACAATTTACTGACCAAAGAACTAACGGGCCAGCTGAATTCAAAGAGAGTTGCGGTTTCCTTGCCGAACGAATATAGCTTTAGTAGAGTGCTGACACTACCAAAAATGAGCAATAAAGACTTGATATTAGCTGTTCAGTCGGAAGTCGACCAATCAATACCACTAAGCATCGACGAGCTCTACTACGACTACAGCATAGCGCGAACACTTAAGGACGGCTCTACCGAGGTACAGGTGATAGCGACACCAAGAGCAATTGTGGACTCCTATACTGGGATGTTTGATGCTTTGGGTCTAGAGATTGCACTTATTGAATCTAATATTACAGCCATGACTAGGATTGTTGTACATTCAGAGGCACATGAGGTCAACACTCTCATCGTAGATATTGGTTCCACGGCCTGCGATATATCCATCTACGACGGCTCGGCAATCCGTGCTACGGGTACCGTAGACTGCTCAAGCGAACGCCTAACGCAAAATATCGCCGATGCTTTGGGTGTGACCCTACAACAAGCACATAGCATAAAAACTCGCTACGGCTTAGAGGTCAGCAAAAAGCAAGACAAAATTGTAAAGGCGGCAGAATCTGAGCTAAACAAACTAATTAGTGAAATCCGTAAGGTTATGCGGTATTTTACCGACCGTGACAGCACAACTGGTCCTATCGGCCAAATAATCATACTTGGCGGGGGGGCTAACCTGCCCGGACTTGCTAGCTATATTACTAGCAAAACTCGCGTCGCAACCAGACTATGTGCTCCTTGGAATAATTTGAGTTTTGGTAAATTACAGCCTCCACATGAACTGGAATCGACCCTATACACTACAGCTGGCGGGCTGGCACTTGTTACCCCTGAGGACCTGACGTCATGATTAATCTTCTTCCGGCGGAAACCAGGATAGAAAGACAGTTTGGCAGAAAAAACCGTATGCTCACAGGTTACGTAATTGCCTTGTTGACAACCGCTGTTTTAGTTGCGGTCGTAATGATTGGAAGTTTGCAGTTCTTTGGCACCGACGAAGTAACCCTAAAAAGCGAGATTGAACAGAATAATATTGCGATCGCGAACCTTCAGGCTAAGACGTCTGACATTAATCAGACCGTTTCCAGATTAGATACCGTAAACAAACTCTACGATGGCGGTGTATCATTTTCTGAGCTAGTTCCTAAAATCGGTAGTCTGCTTCCTGAAGGCACAGTCTTAAACGCCCTTAGCCTGACTGGCGAGAGTACCGACACATTAAATCTAGACGTTGACCTGGAACGACCTGAGCTTGCTGCGATATTAGTCAAGAATTTGATAGATTCTGAACTATTTGAAGCGGCTGATATAGGAAACATTAGTCCTAAGGGTTCCGAAGGAGAAAAATATAGATATGCTACTACAGTACGTGTGAGTTTTGTCGGAAGTGCCGAAGCTAAGCGCAAAGTAGAAGCAGCGGCGGCAGCAGCTACTGCAGAAGCAGCAGCCAAAGCAGCAGAAGGTAGTACGCAATGAAAGCAAAACAATTCTACTTTGTTCTCATAGCTCTTCTTTTCTTATCTGCCGGTGGAATTGTTGGAGCATTTATTTGGGGCAAGGGACAGCTAGAGACAAACGCCTCTAGCGTGTCCAATTTACTAGCGGAAAGAGATGCCCAGCGTGAAGTCATAATCACCTTACAACAAGCTGAGGCGCGAACGGATGAAATTGAGTCTATCAATAAACTGTTAGACAGGTTGCTTCCAAAGCAAAAAAACCAAGAATCACTTGTACTAGATATCATATACACAGCGACTGCCGAGGCAAGTATCCCAGTTTCCAGTATTGCCTCGTTCTCTTTCAGTGGCAGTGGAGACCCTGACGCATTATCTGGAACTGACCCCTTGAAAGAAATTCCTGGAGTACTAGAATACCCGTTTAATATTGAGGTGAAAGACATCAGCTACGATACTCTATTGAGGCTACTTAATGAAATTGAAACAAATGGTAGGATTATTCAGGTAGATAATTTACAGATATCACCAAACAAAGTCGACCCGGGTCTTTTGACTTCAGTAAGCCTATCATTGAAAGCGTATGTAAAACCATGAATGATACAAAAAAAATATTAGGAGACGCTGAGCAGTACGGTGTCAAAGTCTTAGGAATTATCGGCAAGCACCGAACGGTGATCGTAATATTCATTGCCTGTATTGCAATTCTTGCATCAGTATTGCAGGCCCAAAACTATCTAAACCCAGTCAGAAACGAAGAAAAATACACTGAGGTTCAGTCTACGGCAAACACCAAAAAAATTGACCAGACAATTGTTGATAAACTATCCAAGACTCAAGAAGACCAAAACAGTACTGTTGACAGTAATTTTGTTCCAGATCGAAATAATCCATTCGCAGAATAATAATCACTGAATGTTTTATATAGAAGACGTATGTGGGCTTGGTTCTACGGTAGTATTGCCGTCGTTTTGACCAAGTATTTGTTCGCGTGCATTTAGAATTATTTTTGCGTAGTACCCTGGCCTAGGACAGTATGTGAAGTGGAAGTTTACCTGCTCACCAGCAGTTTCGATGTTCAAATCACCAAAGCCGAACATAGTTTGAAATATACCTGTTTGCTTGGCGGTAACGTCTTCGACATTCACCATATTAAGCTGTGATACTTTTCTACTGAACAATCCGTACTGAAGCATCTGCGTAATGTTTCTATCGGTTACTATTAGTCTGTTTTGTCTGTATACCAGTGATGTCAGAACGACTGCCAATATTGCAAAAACTATGGATACTCCGGCGAATAGGTTAGCGTACAGGAAAGCTTGGTCGGTGTCTTCGATAACACTTGGAAGCAAGAAGTAAGCAAGCCCTAGTGCTAGAACTAGACCCAGTGCCGCCTGAATGTATACAATCAATATTCCGAACGGGTGTTTTGCCACTTCACACAATTTTGTTTCATTGCCATCGATACTGTCGATTGTGTGTGCAAAATTCGGCCTTAAATCATTATGCATATACTAAATTATACCAGAGATGTCTGCGGTATATCATCGTCGGTTTTATGTGGATACTTTTTGCCTAAATGTTCGTAGGCTTTGACTGTTGCCTTGCGGCCTCTTGGCGTTCGCTCTAAAAATCCAATCTGCAACAGATACGGTTCGTAAAAGTCCTCGACTGTGCTGATTTCATCGCCCAGAACTGCCGCGAGTGTATTCAAGCCCACTGGCCCGCCGCCATGGTTGTTTATGATAGCCGCCAACAACATCCTGTCTGCTGGGTCTAGCCCAATTTTGTCTATTTCTAGTAGTTCTAGAGCCTTTTCTGTGGTTATGGTATCGATTATTCCATCGCCTTTAACGTCGGCGTAATCTCTGACTCTCTTGAGTAGCCTGTTGGCAATACGTGGTGTCAGGCGTGAGCGAGTGGATAGTAATTTTGATGCATCACCCTGAAGTTCTGATCCTAAGATTCCAGATGAACGTTCGACTATTTGCGCTATTTCTCCTGGATTGTAGAATTCTAGCCTGTGTAACATGCCGAATCTATCACGCAGAGGAGCTGCTAGAGCACCTGTACGCGTCGTTGCACCAATTAATGTGAACTTGGGTACATCAAGGCGTAGGCTTCTGGCACTAGGCCCTTTTCCCAGCATGATATCTATAGCATAATCTTCCATTGCAGAGTAGAGTACTTCCTCGACCGAACGATTGAGTCGATGAATTTCGTCTATAAACAATACGTCTCCGTCACCCAAGTTTGTCAAAATACTGGCTAAATCTGCAGCCCTATCAATTGCTGGGCCACTCGTTATGCGAATCTGTGCCCCCATTTCGTTAGCGATAATACTGGCTAGTGTTGTTTTGCCAAGTCCAGGTGGACCATAAAGAAGTACGTGGTCTAGTGGCTCCCCGCGCTTTTTGGCTGCCTTGATTGCCAACTGCAAGTTCTTCTTTATTCGTTCTTGCCCTATCCACTCATCAAACGAAGTCGGTCTTAGAACATTCTCTATCCGCTTCTCTTCATCAGTAGTGTTGTCGTCATCCTGAGTTGGATCAACAACTCGCTCAATTGCCATTGCTAAAATCTCCTAGATTTTAGTGTCGAAGGTTGAAAGTCGAAGGTTGAAAGTTGCTGCATTAGGATTTCCTCTTTAGGGCTTGTTTGATACGGTCAGAGGTTGATAGTTTGCTATCAACGCCACGAAGTAATACGGTGGCATCTTGTGCGCTATAGCCAAGCGCCGTCAAGGCCTCGACTGCCTCGTCACCCAACGATACATCGTTCAAGAAATCGGTTGCGTCTTCACTAGCCTCTAGCCCGACTTTGTTTTTCAAATCCACGACAGCACGTTCTGCTACTTTTTTACCAACGCCTTTTGCGGCTGATATGAACTTGGTGTCGCCGCTAGCAATTGCGCTCCTGACCTGCCCCTCAGAACCAATATTCAGTATCGCCATACCTGCTTTTGGGCCGACACCATTCACGCTAATCAGGAGTCCGAATAGCTGTCTGCGAGATTTTGAACTAAAGCCAAAAAGTTCATGCGCGTCTTCTTTAATCTGTTCTGCGATGTATAAGTCGCACCTACTACCAAGCGGCAATCTTTGTTGTTCGTCATAACAGACTTGCACGCCATAGCCCACACCACCGCAGTCCACAATAACGCGTGCGTCTTCGTGCTCTATAACTTCCCCTCTTAGTCTTGCAATCATGTCTTTAGTGTACTAGACACTAGTAGCTAGTAGCTAGTAGGAATTCGAAAACGAGTTTTTGCGATTAGTTGTGAAGTTGTGAAGGGTCCGTCCTTTCACAACTTGCTTCTTAGATCCAATATCTGTTATCTGAGATCTTCTTATAGTCTGGCGTTCACTCCGTTGGCGACATGGGTTAGGGCGGCGGCCAAAGCATCGGCACAGTCATCGGGCTTTGGTTTGTTTTTCAGTCCAAGCTGGACACGCACCATTTCCTGAATTTGCGCTTTTGTTGCTCGTCCGTAGCCTGTCATTGCCATTTTTATTTGCAATGGAGTGTACTCATAAATCGGGATTTTTTCTTCTGCTAGAGCAAGCAAAATAACTCCCCTGGCCTGCGCTACTTTCATAGCCGTCGTAACGTTACTAGCGAAGAATAACTTTTCTACTGATGCAACATCCGGCTTCAATTCTTTAACGAGTTCTTTCATCGAAACATAGAGCTCCAGTAATCTGGGTGCATCTTCGTCACCAATAGTTGTTCGTATAACTCCAGCATCAATCATTTTTGAGCTAGACGTTTTTTCAACCAACCCAAATCCGATAATTCCACTACCCGGGTCAATCCCTAAAACTTTCATAAACTTTCTTCGGCCGATCCTTTGATAACAATAGCTTCTCCGTCTCTCAATTTTTCATGCGGTATGTCATTCTCATACAAATACGCGATAACTTCATCTATAAATCCACTCTCAGGATGATCGGAATCAAAATGTGGAACTATTACATATGGCAAAATCGCTAAACCATCCCAAATGACATCTTCCTTGTAACCTGACGGCACACTATACGCATCATCACACAGCTCTAGACCATGAAGCGTGCTGCCCATGACACATGCGCCTGCGCTAAATCCACCGTAAACAATTGAGTCCTCAGCTAACCTTTTTTGGATAATATCGTCAAAACCACTGTACGAAAATGCTCGTCGCAGTATGAATGTATTCCCGCCTCGTGTCCAGACAGCCCCAAACTCTTGTAGCTTTTCTTCTAGTTCAGTTTCATCGTCAAAATAATCTCTTAAATCTAGCCTTTCGGCTTCGTAGCCATGATCTGCAAAGAAAATTATATCTTTAGCTACCCTAACTTCAGTGCCTTCTTCTGGATACAAATCAGCTGAATTTGCTACTATTGCAATCTTTACTTTTTTATCCCCAACCAAACCAAAGAAGCGGTCAGGGTTGTCCCCAAATTCATAAGAAGATAAGTAAAGTCGCATATAATAATATTTTACCTCGTGGGGTCGAAAAAACTATCATACTTGGTGCAGTTTGGGATGAAAACCGAGCACAAAAATTGAAAGCGTACGCTATGGTACGGTGAAATTTTTTCCACAGGTTTACGCCCAAAATGTGCAAGTATGGAAGTTTTTACGCTAGATTTGTGTAGGTGTTAACGACATCATCAAGATCTTCAAGCGCTTCGAGCATGGCGTAGACTTTTTCCTGTTTTTCTTCGTCATCAATTGTCACGGTTGTATTTGGTTCATAACTGAGTTCAGCATCAGTTAGCTCTAAACCCGCTGCTTTGATGGCATCACGCACTTTGGCTAGTTCTTTTGCATCAGTAATCACCCGCATTTCTCCGTCCTCCTCCGTAGCGTCTTCAGCGCCTGCATCAAGTATAGTCAGCAGTGCATCTTCTCCGGTTGCTTTGACTGTAATTACACCCTTACGGTCAAACTGAAAAGCAACGGAGCCCTTGTCTGCAATAGTGCCCCCTCGTTTTGTAAATACAGTGCGCACCTCCGGATATGTACGGTTGATGTTGTCAGTAGCACATTCTACGATAATAGCTACGCCACCCGGGCCGTAACCCTCATACATCACTTCTTGTAACTGAGCTGCTGCTTTGTCGGTTACGCGCGCAATCGCTCGTTCAATGTTGGTAAGCGGCATATTTGCAGATTTGGCTTTTTCTATCGCAAGCGCAAGTGACGGATTCATAGTCGGGTCTGCGCCGCCCCTAGCTGCAAGAGCAATCATGTTGCCTAGTTTAGTGAATACTGCACCACGGGCTGCGTCTTTTGCGCCTTTTTCTCGTTTGATAGTTGACCATTTGCTGTGACCTGACATAGATACTCCGTGTGATATTAGCAATAACTTATTTATATAATAACATGACCTCTGTTACAAAAGTACTCCGTAACATTGACTTTTGTGTCATTTTGACGGATAATGACCCCTGTTACTTAAAAATTAGTTTCAACGTAGCCGGTGTAGCTTTACGATTTCGCGAGAGGATTCGCTAAATCGAGAGTAAGTGGTTTGGTTGGGTAGTCAACAGTAGCAGAAAACTTGTTTTGCTGACACTGCGACTAAACAACCATCACACACTGACGACGGGTCCATAGCTCAGCCGGTTAGAGCACCTGCCTTTTAAGCAGGGTGTCGTGAGTTCAAGTCTCACTGGACCCTCCAATTTTCGTACCCCTCGAAAGAGGGGTTTTAAATTTGAATGTTTCAGTGACTTGAATCACGACACGCCAATAGGGTTGAGTGAGTGAGAAATGCCAATGGCATTTCGGAAACGAATCTTCACCTGAAAGCTTGCTTTCAAGGCAGAAGTTCGGGGGTCACCAGAGGTGACCAAGTCTCGACTTAGACCCTCCAAAAAATAAGTACTATAGATTAGTGCTTATTTTTATGCATAATGGTAGCAGTATGAACAAGAACATAACAAAGAAACCAAAAATCAAATCTTTGGTCCAAAAAGTGAAAATAATTATCAGCAGTATTGGATTAATATTGCTGACCATTCTGCATCTGCTATTTGCTCAAGGTTCGGCAGGTATTGGTATCTGGGTGCAGGCCATCCCCGCTATCCTAGCTGTTTTCACTTTTGCATTATCAACTTATAGATTAATTAAAGGGCTCCCAGTTGCAGTAATCATCTTTTTTGGAACCCTTCCGTTATGGCTAGTGCACATTCCGATAACAATTCTTATTGAAGACGAAAGTCCCATATTTCTGATTGCAACAAGTATAACGCCCGCCATCGCTGGTATTGTTTCGCTAATCAACTACAAAAAAACTACATAATTTTGTCAGTATAAAATACTTAAACTTTTACGTTACCTTGGTTGCAACAGCGATACATATGTCCCCCCAATAAATATACCTCGCAAATGCGGGGTCTTTTTATTGGAAGCTGTTAGCGAAACATGAACCACGACATGCTCGGTGTCGTGAGTGAGAAATGCCAGTGGCATTTCGCAAGAGAATCTTTCAGCTATAACTTGTCTTATGCTTAAAAGTATGGGCCCGCAGAATGTGGGCAAGTCTCGTATCAGACA
This sequence comes from Candidatus Saccharimonadota bacterium, assembly GCA_043727115.1. Classification (GTDB taxonomy): domain Bacteria; phylum Patescibacteriota; class Saccharimonadia; order Saccharimonadales; family SZUA-47; genus JAYSZA01. The sequence goes on along the minus strand of JAYSZA010000040.1, from coordinate 8,360 downwards.
CTCCAAATTTAGTGCCCCTCGAAAGAGGCGCTTTAAATTTGCTTATGCTTGCTGTAGGCACGATTTAACTGTATTTTTTAGTAATGATATCTGTCATTGAACAACTCAGAGAATCCGAGGCAAGTTATAGACCTTGCTTAGAAATTGAAGCTCATATAAACCCAATTACAATGGTCGCTGTCGTTGGCCCACTAGCTACTGGAAAAAGCACTTGTATAGACACCGCGACTAGCTTCGATAGTGATTTTGGACGAGTAAGAAGTTTCACAACACGGCCAATTAGAGACGGCGAGGCTATAACCGAATACCGTTTTCTGCAACATAATGCAGACACAATACGTGACATCTCTGTGAACGCAGAAGCGGGTCTATTGGTTCAATACGCAATTCACCCTACAACTGGATTTATTTATGGATCAGATGCGTCAGACTACTCGCATCCTTACATGTTGCTGGACACACTAGCAAGCAATGTCAACGCATTACGGAGTCTACCGTTTGGTAAACTCGTAGAGATAACCCTAGTAACTGACCCCGAGACATGGGAGAGGCGATTCATAAAAAACGCTACTGTAAATGATGCTCAAAAAAGGCTCATAGAGGGAGTTGCGAGCCTTGAGTGGTCGCTAGAACATGGTGACGACATGGTTTGGGTTACAAATCATTCTGGACTAAACAAAATACCGAGCGTGGCTAGAGAAATAATTGGAATTAGTAGAGGAAAACTAGAACAAAACCCAACTAGCAGGTTAGTAGGCGAAAAGCTTTTGTCCAAAATCAGAGAACTAGTTTCTTAAGGCAACTAATCTGAATTAAAAAACCGGCTAGCGTGTAGTCCACTTCTGAAAATATAAAAAGCCTTTAGCATGATTCATACCCCGGCAGTTTAACTGAATAATTCAGATCGGTACATTGCTAGACTAGTGTTTGGATTTTTTGTGGTGTTTCTGCTGCCCTAGCAACACAGCAATTAGGCTTAACGAAAAGCCAGCTGCTACAAAAAGGGCTTTGTAGTTGTCGGCATCATTCCAGTAATCATTTTCTGTCACATCCACTAACCACGAAATACCTGTGGCTGATGGTAGAGTTAAGCACAAAACGATACTCAAAATAATCGCAATAAATACGTGCAGCGGAACTATACTTCCGTTCGTTGTGCCTCTAAATATAAGCCCAGAAAAAACTATAGAAAGTAACACAACTGCCAGTCGGACATATGCCTCGCCCTCTCCAGGCACCACCGCTCCCGCAGCAACAACCACTACTGGGTCTAAGCTACTAAGCAATACAAGCCCGCTGCAGGCCGATAAAAACATAATCCCAACATTAGTCTTGTAAACGAACAGCATGAGTAGAGGAAGACTTAGAAATAGAACTAGTGGAGGCAACAATTCCATAATGTCTTTAGTTTAGCATGAGCTCAAAACAAATGATTTTAGCTACAGATTATGGAGTGCAGGATGCAGGGTCGCCAGTTTCAAACCCAATATTCAACCAGTATTTCCTGTCCTCTGACGAACCATGTGTCCAAGATTCAGGATTAGCCCGGCCCTGGACAGTTTCTTGTATCCGATCATCTCCGACTGCTTCTGCGGCATCAATGGCTTCGTTGAACTCGTTTTGCTCAAATACACCCTGGTCTTTCAGGCTATATGCCCAGATACCAGCGAAACAATCGGCTTGCAGCTCTGTTTTAATTGAAGCTTCATTTGACTCTTGAGAGCTGGCAAGCAGGCCCAATTGCTGTTGTACATGATGAGCGACTTCGTGAGTAATAACGTAGGCTTCCGCCACGTCTCCCCCTTCAGCTCCGAATCTTCGCGTTAATTCATCAAAAAAGGTTTCATCAAGATAAATTGTCTCATCACTAGGACAGTAATGAGGTCCAACAGCAGAAGTAGCAGACCCGCACTGTGACTGCGTAGCATTACGAAACAGTACAAGTTTAGGCTCCCTATATGTCTGACCACTGTTGCTAAAAACTTGTCGCCAGACGTCATTAGCAGAACCAAGAACCGTTGATACGAATACTTCGTAATCATCCTGCCCACTAAACTCTTCTGGCTGCACCTGGCTTGTGTTTGTTTGCTGTACGGTCTGCAGTTGCTGCAAGACATTGTTTAGATCAGCACTATCTCCACCAAGCAGCAAACTAATACCGATATATGCGATTACTCCAAACAAACCCGCACCACCTAACCCTTGTAGGCCTGAAGACAAACCACGCCTGTCGTCGACCGAACCTCTTGTGCCTAATCTATCCCAACGAGCCATTTGTACAAAGCCTCCCTAATCTATCTATTATACCCCTCCGTTAGAAGCGAAGTACGGTATTTGTCGCAATTCCAAGTTGCCCTGCTCTACCCGCACGCACCTCAAGTCCGTACTTGGCGGGCGTATCAGGGCAAAATGTGTCAGGATAAGTACTAGCACTAACGTCAGATTTCACTGTTACTACTTCCTTGTCCTCTGACAGCCAAACCATATCAATAGAAAACTTCATGTCTCTCATCCAGAAACAATTTTCGGTTGAAGTTTCATCAAATACAAACAACATGCCTTCTGAATCTTTCAGAGAATCCCTGCCCGACAAGCCTTTGGCGCGTTGCTCACTAGTATTCATTACCTCAACAGCAACGGACCCGTTCGGTGCTAACAAGCGTATCGAATCTTCAAACATTGAAGTCACACCATTAAAAATGGCTATTACACCAAACAGTACTAGTGGCACGCCAAAAAATAACCTCGATTTGTTTTTTGTCTTATTATTTTTCTGCAGTTCAGGCATTATATAGTCTAGTTTAGATGACTTTATGCTAAAGCAACAAACAAGTAACCGTTTTTAGAGGGAACCGCTCTTGCGACGAAGTGGTTTAGCAACATCAATAACTACAGCTTTTTCCATACGCCTAATGTCTGCAAGCAACTCTGAGCGGCTTTTGTTGAACAGTGTTATTTCCAGTACTTGTCCGCCGCCGTTTTTAGCAAACTTCAATTCGTCACCTTTTACCTTGTTGACTTCTACAGTGTTGAAAGAAGCCAATGCTCGGACTGCTTTGATTCCTACTATACTGATTAGATTACCTTCTGTTTTGGCATAAATATTAAATACTGCCGTAAAGCCTCTAGTTTTCTTTGGAATAATTGGTTTTTGTGGCACACGGACCAAAATATCGTTCAAAATATGATTAATGCCGTAACTTAACTGATACATTTCATGCCTAAATCCGCCCATACGTGGAGCTAGTTCTATGATTTTCCATTCTTTTTCTGTGCGCATAAGCTCTACGTGCGCCGTAGTGGACCGGAGACCTAGTGCCTTAACCGCCTTTACTGCAGCATGATTAGCATCTTCAATGTGAGTTTTTAACAATCTCGTCGGGGTCATTCTTTGGTATCCGAAAAAGTCGTCAAAGCCAACTGCCCTACCGGTTTTTACGTGCACAATAGGAGTTGCATAGGTGTTGCCACGTCCGTTAACATACACATCGATTGAATACATTTCCCCGTCCATTAGCTGTTCAACTAGAATCTTTGGAGTTCCACGACCCAGCTTCTTTTTGTAAACTTTTTCGATGGTCTTGAACGTCTTTTTAAGCGTGTCTTCCAGTTCCTCCCTGTGGTAGCAGACCGATACAAGCAGGCTGGCCGCCAAACCTGCTGGCTTTACAACGACTGGGTATCCTACCTGCTTCTCGACTCGTGAAACGCTCTCGGCCGATGCGTCTTTAATTACAGTGTATTTAGGAATAAGTGTCTTGTCTTGCGTCTTTAGAAGCTGGCGCATTGCTATTTTGTCAGTAGACCAGTCAAGTGAACTCTGGGTCGGAGTGTCTAGGTACGGTAAATGAGGAATAATTTTCTCTAAATAAGGAATGGAGTTCTCGAACTGACAAGTAACAGCCAGTAGGTGTTCACGATATTTTTCAAGCTTTTTTCTAAGCGCCACAGGTGAATCAAAATCAACTGCCTCAACCACGATTTTCTTGTTGGATACTTGCTTCTGCTTGTTAAGCGAATTTATAAGTTTGTTGCGTTTTGCGTCAACAAAAACAAGCATACGGAGCTTTTTGCCGTAACGAGTTTCATAGGTATCAAGTGCAGTAAATGTCTGTTTGCGGACGCCATTGATAAACAAGACCGTGTCGCGACTGGCTGCTTCGTGGAATGAGCTCATGGCTTGTTAATGCTTCCTTTAAATGTTGCTTAAATTACATTATACCAGTGTACCCGAGAGTGCAATAATTTACAGACTGCGAGGCTAGTATATTGTAGCATATTTTTTAGTATTAATCAACCGTTATATGATGCCTAGCCCTTGAGAATCACTGGCGTTACGCTTTGGAGTATTGTATCCTTGTCCTTCGACAGAACATCTAGATTTTCGTGATTAAGCACAACATTTAGTATTTCTGTGTAACCTAGCTTTGAAGGACCTACTCGGCTTCCGTCGGCAGATTTCCTGACATGAGAATAGTAACTTTCTAGATGGGTGACTAGTTCTTCGTTTTGAAGACACTCCAGTTTTCCCTCTTCGTAGGAGTAAACTTTTACGATGGCGCTGTAGGACGTTTTCGTCGGATTAAGTTTTATCTCATCTGCTGACAACCCGAGCTGCATTTGAAAATCAGCACCTATGAGGCTATAGCCAAAGCTAAGGTTATATAGTTTTTCTCTAAAGCCACCGATTCTCGCTGCTATCTCTATGAGCTTAACACCGTTTCTGGTCATGATTAGTTCGGCGTGAATAGGACAGTTTCTGAGATTTAGCGCCGTCACGATACGCTGAGTCGCATCAAATAAACTGTTTTGTGTTTCAGCTGTCTCGGACGATGGCACTATGGTTGCGAAACAGGCAGGGTCGTTCATCTGCTCGTTATCATAGCCAAAGTAGACATCAGTAATAGTGTGCGGAAACACGGTGATTCCAGAATGGTCTACGACACCTTCAATGCTGTATTTTTTGCCAACCATGAATTCTTCAATAATCACTTCTTGTTCGGCTCTCCCATCAACACGACCCGATAGATTATGAGAATGACCCCTGTCGATTATAGAGCTATAGGCATCTAGGGCTTCTTGGACAGTTGTTGCCTTTGTTACGAATAGGCTTTTGAGCAAACTAGTAGGCTTTAGCATCACAGGTAGACCGTAGCGGCCTATAAAGTCGGCAATGTCTTCAGGGGATGTAGCAACAGAGAAGGCTGGTGTCATATTCGGTTCATTTTCCGCTACAATTTTTCTCATTTCACTCTTGTCTATGACTCTAGCGGTGTGAGTCGATGGCAAAAATGGAATTGAATAATGTTCACATAGAAGCGCTTTAATTCCAACATAACGTTCAGCACTTGCAAAGATTAGGTCAGGCTTAAATTTCGCTACTTCCAGAGCGTCGACAATCGTTGCCACATCATCTCCACTAAAAACACACACCGGCACACCTTCTACTGGTGTGCCACTGCGACTAGCGATACGAATCTCTGCACCTTGATTATCGAGACTTTGTTTTATAGAGCCGTAATATTCATCTGTAAGAACAAGGACTTTTTTGTGGTTAAAGACAGACGACATTTATTTTCCTGACATTTATTAAATTAGTTACGCTCAGGTATGACATTCGCCAGACTACCAATGTCACTTCTAAATTGTCTATCCTCGAATAGTACACAGCTAACACCTGCGTAGGCTTGTTTTGATGCTTCTGACAGACCGTTTGGTGAATACGATGAAACAGATACTACCTTCCCGCCGGTGGATACGAGTATGTCGTCAACAATAGCCGCACCAGAAAAGAAATACTGACCCTCAAAACCACCATCTACAATCGTGATGGGTTTATGCTCTGACTCTAAACTGTCAGGATAATTACCTGCTACGACCTCAACAGTGGAGGCATAGCCTTGTTTCCAGGTAATATCGAAATCCGAGAGCTCCTGCCGCAATACTGATTCAAAGAGTTCGTCAAGATTGCTATCTAGTAGCATCATAAAGCTTTGCGTTTCTGGTGCACCAAACCTGGCATTGTACTCTAGCACCATAGGCCCTGATTTTGTAAGCATGAGTCCGGGAAATAATAATCCCGTGAAATCAATACCTTCATTCTTCAGCCCGTTTAGTGTTGGAATAATGATGCGTGTCTCAATTTCTTCTATTAGACTTTCATTAACCCAGTCTACCGGTGCATATGTACCCATGCCACCAGTATTTGGGCCTTTGTTGCCGTCATAAAGTGGTTTGTGATCTTGCGCGAGAGGGAATACTTTATAAGAGTCACCATCAGAGATAACATGCAACGAAACTTCAGGACCCTCGATGAAATCTTCGACTATTACTTGCATACCCTGTTCGCCAAAAGTACCTTCCTGCATCATTGAATTAAGCGCATTCTTCGCTTCCTCTTTGTTTTGCGCCACAGTCACACCCCTGCCATGAACAAGCCCATCAGCTTTGACAACTACCGGCCCTTCATCTCTTCCGTCAATGTATTGTAGAGCTGCCTGCACTTCCGAGAAGGATGCATAGTCAACAGTTGGAATACCATATTTTTTCATGAACTCTTTTGCGTAAGTTTTCGAAGATTCTAAAAGTGCAGCCTGCTTTGTTGGCCCAAAAATTCGTATATCATTATTACGTAAATGGTCGACGACTCCAGCAGCAAGCAGTTCGCTATCACCAGTAACGACATACGATACCTCGTTACTCCTGCAAAAATCTACAAGTGCTTCAAAATCATAAGGCGACAAATCAACACACTGCACTTTGTCGTCTTTAATAACCCCGGGCATCCCCGGCATGAAGTATATAGTTTGAACTTCTGGAGATTGTGATAGTTTCCAAACAACCGAAGACTGTCTGCCACCTTTTCCAAGAACAAGAATTTTCTTCATTGGTCTAATTATGATGCTTCTATACTGATTTTCAAATCAGTTTTTTATTAGCGTTCAATAGCTCGCACAAGTATTCATTAGTGGCTGCCATCTTTTCAGGAACAAACCTCCCACTGGCTATTTGTGGCGCATCATTAACTTCTATGATTACCGGCCTGCCACTATTAGAATTGACGGTTATATCGACACCCGCTATCTGTCTTTTCATGACTTTAGCTGATTCCAGCGCAAGTCGGCAAAGCTCAGGCACAGATTCAGGAGGAGTTAGGGATGCGACGGATTCTTTGCCGGTATTTATATGAGTAACTGAATCGTCTAATCTTTTCCTGTGTATGGCTACGCTGACTTTATCCCCCAACACAAGCAGTCTGTAGTCACCGTCATTTTCTATGAACTCTTGAAATACAAAATCTATATCGGGGTTTTCGTTTGCGATACGAATAACCTCTTCTCTACTTGATAGCCTAAAGTTTAACAAACCTTTACGACCAGTAGCGTCTTTCATTATAATCGGCAATCCCAGCTCTTCGACTATTGTATCTACGTACTTTTCGATTGAGAATCTATGGACTAGAGCGGTCTTAGGAATTGGCAGATGTCTTTCATTCAATATTGCACATTCCGATACTTTTGAAAGTGACATCATATCTGTAACTTCATCACAAATGTAGTCAACACCCGTGGAGCGCAGGAACGATGCTATAGCGCCAGCGTATTCTGCGCAGCCCAAAGTTTGCTTAAAATACACTAAATCAAAATCAGTTATAGGTATATTTTCACTACCGACGGAGATATAGCTCTTTTTTCCATCCAATATCATTATTAAATCGTGATATTTCACAAAATTAGAAGTAAAACTGTCTGAAAGTTGGTTCATCATATAGACGAACGTTTCTTTTTCAGGCCTAACGAATACTTCTACGCTAGAATTAAAAACTAAAATTTTCTTCATAACAGACGTCAGCCAGAAACCCTCTTATAGGCCAAATACATGACGAAAACAAGTATAGCTAGCATCATAACAATCATAGTGATGAAACCGTTTTCTGAACTGTTATTATTCTTGCTCATCACCAACATCATAACTGGTTCATACTACTTAAACCAGCCTTTTTTGCCGGTGTTTTTGAAGTTTTCAAGCAATTCTTTCTGTTCTTTAGACAGTTTCGTAGGTGTGTATACATTGACAGTTACAATGTGTGCGCCTCTTACCTGGGATTTCAAGTGCGGCACGCCGTGACCAGAAAGTTTGAAGTCGGTGCCGCTCTGGGTTCCTGCAGGAATTTTCATAGTCACTGGTCCATCTACAGTGTCGACTTTTATCTCTGTTCCCAGTGCAGCATCAATCATATTGATATGAACTCTGCTTAAAACTAGTTCACCTTCTCGCGTGAATTCTTTGTGAGGCTTAACTCTGATGTGAACAAACAAATCTCCCTTAGCGCCATTTGCAGTTGCTTCACCGTATTCACG
>JAYSZA010000039.1:0-24116 GCA_043727115.1 Candidatus Saccharimonadota bacterium | reverse complement strand
TACTTACTGGGAACGAGGAATGGCTAGCACATCGACAATTTTCTATGCTTTGCCTATTCTTGTTACTGCAATGGCAAAAAACCGCCATGCACTCCAGGCCATTGCCGTACTTAGTGCGGGGACTTACGCGTTTGCTGCTGTCAAATACTTCAACGATTATTTCAATGAAGGCTATAGAGTTCAGCTCTGGGGGAGTATATTGATTGTCGGCGCATCCATAGCTACTATTTCCTGGCTGACAATGATTATCGCCGGCCTGCGTCGCGATTCCAGATAATTTCTAGAGATTTAGGTCGGGATAAATAGATTTTGTGACTTCGTCTGTGTCTGATTTAAGTTGTGGGAAAGGTACGCCTTCACGAGCGGTAACTCCTTCGAAAATCCAGAATACACGCTCTGAGTAGCCCATGCCACAAGTTGGTGGCATGCCATATTCAAGCATCTCTACGTAATCTATATCTAGCATCATGGCCTCATCATCACCACCATCACGCATTTGCTGTTGCTGCGTAAATCTATCTAGTTGGTCCACTGCATCGTTTAGCTCAGAGAACAGATTAATTAATTCACTGCCAGCTATAACAGCCTGAGCCCTCTCTGTCATGCGCGGGTCTTGTTTGTTAGCTTTTGAGAGTGGTGATATGAATGTTGGTGTATTGATAAGCCAGACTGGTCCAACAACTGTAGCGCGAATTTTCTTCCAAAGTTTGTCGATACCACGCGGGATACTACCGGCTTTTTCTACTTCTAAATTATTGTCTTTTAGTGCCTGGGAGACTTGTTCAATCGTGCAATCAAAAACATCAATTCCGTAATGGTCACGGATAACTCCAGCGTAGTCCCAGTGTTCCCACTGCTTTGACATATCCACCTGCATACCGTTAATTTCAAATTGTAGTGTACCGAATGTTTCTTGCAATACATATGTGAACATTCGTTCCATGAACTCCATACCCATTGCCCAGTCGGCGTAAGCCCAGTACCATTCCATGGCGATATGCTCTGGTAGATGCTCGTCTGAGTAGTTCTCGTTCCTAAACCTTGGACCCAAGTCGTAGACTTTTTCAAATCCAGCCCCTATAAGTCGTTTTAGTGGTAGTTCCTGACTGATACGAAGGTAGAAATCTTGGTCCAAAGCATCCATATGAGTCACGAACGGGTTAGCGTCAGCGCCCCCGGTTGTATGTTCTAGAACAGGTATGTTCACCTCCAGGAAGCCTTCTCGGTTCAGAAAATCACGTGTAGCTTGCCAGAATTTACTTCGGCGCACAAATCTATCGCGTACATCAAGATTAACGTTCATATCGACGTATCGACGACGCAATCGTTGTTCTTTGTCTGTAAAACCCTCTTGTGCGCTCGGCATTGGTCGCAGTGATTTAGTTAGCAACCGCAGTTTTTTGCACGAAACAGAAATCTCTCCTGTTTGAGTCTTTACCACTGTTCCTGTGCATTCAACAAAATCACCGGTATCAAGTAGCGCAATTTCTGCAGGCATTATTAGTTCACTGTTATTTCGGTCTGCTTGCAGAGAGGACTCACCGTCTCTTATAAATAACTGTACCTGGCCGCTCATGTCTCTAATAACGACGAATGCGAGTTTGCCAAATTTACGAATCGACATAATACGTCCGACAACCGTGACTTGCGTTTCTTCGAGTTCTTCAAACCTCGAAGTTATTTCCCCGACATTGTTGGTGCGATTCGATTTTGCAGGGTATGGATTTAAGCCTAGTTCTTTTAACTCGGCTAGTTTGCGTAGTCGTTCATCTCTGAAATCTTTAAGTGTTGCCATTTAATACAGTTTACAGTAAATAGATTACAGTTTACAGTCCATTGTTCCAGTTACCTCAGGAGATCTCTGAGATTTTGTACTGAACTGTTTCTGATGGCAATTTAATCTCTACGTTATCCCCGAGTTTTTTGCCCAACAAAGCTTTTCCAATTGGAGATTCATCAGAAATTAGTCCATTTAATGGGTCAGCTTCGACAGAACCAACTACTGTAAATGTCTTGTCTGCGCTGCTTCCAGATAAGACAACGGTATTTCCAAGCTCAACTTTGTTTTTATTAGTTGGGCTTTTGATAACTGCGACGTTTTTCAGTATGTGGTCAATTTCAGAAATACGAGCTTCTGCCCTCTCCTGTTCTTGTCTTGCTGAGCTGTATTCTGCATTTTCAGACAAATCACCAAATTCTCTAGCAAGCTTAATACGCTCGGAGATAGCGCTTCGCTCAGACATTAGAAGGTCAAATTCCTTCTTTAATTCGTCAACACCTTTTGTAGTTAATTTGAACAATTTATTCATTACTTCTTATACCTTTACTTCTTAAATACTGCTCTGCCCGGGTAGTTGTATCTACAGTGGCCACCAATTTATAGCTTCACTATAACAAAATCACAAGTGTTATTCTAGTGTTTAGACTAATTACTTTTCAGAGATTTTTTGAGCAATATAGTGTGAAATATCTTTGACGGCAACTAGTTCTGGCTTGTCTTCCGTCCGAGATTTGAATTCGACTTGATTTTCCGCTAGAGTTCTCTCGCTTATAACAAGACGAAACGGGATTCCCATCAAGTCGGCGTCTGCAAATTTATCTCCAGGGCGTGCGTCTCTGTCATCATACAGTACATCGACACCAGATTTTTTTAGTTCTTCATATAATTTGTCGGCTTGTTCACTCACGCTTCCGATCGTTGCCAAATAGACCGTATATGGAGCGATATTTGTGTGCCAAACTAAGCCTTTGTCGTCACTCATCATTTCTGCAATTACACCCATCACCCTTGTAATCCCAATGCCGTATGATGCTAGGTAGAGTGGTTTTTTTGAACCGTCTTTGTCAGTAAATGTGAAATCCATTTGTTCTGATTTTTCTGTTCCGAATTTGAATATATTTCCTACTTCTGCGCTGACAACTGGTTTGAGAGTTGCTTTGTCTATACCGAGTTCTTTGGTTGCATCGTCCAGTACTTCTTCGTTCACCGCTATAGTATGGTCATCATTTACGTACAGTGTGTCTTCACCGGCAGAACATATTGTCTGAAATTCGTGGCTGAATTTGGTAAATGCACCACCACTGGCGAATGTCACAAATGTCTTGTCGCCAACTCCAAGTCTTTCAAATACACGTTTGTAGGCTTCTATCACTTTGTCGTAATATTCATCCATATCTTCCTGCGAAGTGTGTACTGAATACATATCTTTCATCACAAATTCACGTCCACGCATAATTCCGCTTTTGCTGCGTAGCTCGTTGCGAAACTTTGTCTGGAACTGATACACGCTCTGCGGCAAGTCCTTGTAGCTGTTGATATGCTGTTTCATCATTTCGATAATCGCTTCTTCGTGCGACCATGCTAACCCGATGTCCTGTCCATCTTTCAGGTGGGTTTTGAACCAAACATCGACAACCTCATCGTTCCATCTGCCAGTTTCTTGCCAAGTTTCAGGCTTTTGTAATGCAGACATTATGAGTTCGCAGCCAGCAATTCTATCCATTTCTTCACGGACAATTTGTTTGATATTTTCTACTACTCTAATTCCGAGGGGCGTATAGGCATAGACGCCGGCCATGACTTTGTAAACAAAACCGGCTTTGATTAGTAGCTGCGCGTTTTTAGCCACCTCATCGGCTGGTGCGTCTTTTTGTGTTTTTATAAATAATTGTGTTCTTCTCATAATAATCTCCGATAAACTTAAAAATTATATAACTCTTTTGGTCTGATTAGTATCGCTAGTTCACCCCTGTGGGAGTATTAATTTTGAAGTTTAACTGTTTCATACTTAAACCCATTGTATATAAGTTTTTGATTTGATGCCAGAAACAGTCTATAACACGACACTATCCCTTATCAGGAACAGTAGGACAAATGCTAAGCAATTCTTAATGGCGTGCAGGAATATCGAAGGCCACAGCGATTTAGATTTCACATATAGAAATATCAAGAAGAAAGAAAACACGAAAGTATCTAACGCCGCAATCCAATTCAGTGGATTGTCGCCCAAAAATTCAGTGTGAGCTAGGGCAAATATAGAACTAGTCGCTATAGCCGCTGCGTGTAACCCAATCTGGTCTCTTAGCCTAGAGAAAAGAAACCCCCGGAAGAGAATTTCCTCAACAACCGGTGGCAAAACCACTAACGTCAGGAATACAAAAATCAAATCCAATCCTTTGGCCGAATCAAAACCCAACTGCTGTGCTTGTTCTACGTTTAATCCCGGAGCCAGTTTTTTTGCAATGGCCACCGTCACGAGCAGTGTTAAGAAATACAATCCATAAGTCGCAGCCGCATATACAATATGCATTGCTTTTGGCCTGTTTCCAAGTCCAACCGCCTTCAAAAATCCCTGTTTGCTAAAAGAGTGCAGCCACCAGAGAGTACCCAAAGTGACGACTTCTATGCAAAAAATAGTAGCGAATTTCATAGCCGCATTATCTGTTAGGAGTGAGTCAACGGAACTAGTATCTTTGCCGAGTATTGTCAGTACAGCCACAATCAGGTAGACACCGATGATTTGACCAATGAAAAACAGTCCAATCACCCCAAATATTAGGGCTAAAGCCTTAGCCGCTCGCTGAAGATTTGGTGCGCCTTGCACCTGCGGAGTTTTAGAGGACAAATCTTTTGACATCAAGGATAGTGATTAATACAAACAGTAGCATCAGAATTGCAAAGCCGGTGCCATGAATGCGCTCTTCTGTCTTTTCTGTTAGCGGTTTTTTAATAAGCCTATAGAATAGTGTGACGAATAGTCGACCACCGTCAAGAGCAGGAATTGGTAGAATGTTCATAATGGCTAGAGACAGTGATATGACTGCGACAATCATCAGCATGAACACAGGACCCAAGAAACTTGCGCTACTGAATATATATCCCACACCAACGACTCCAGAGACTTGTTCTGTCGCTTGTGTTGTGTCGCCCCGGAACAAGCCACTAACAATACTCCACAACCCGTTAAAGGTAAGTTCCGTGAACTGAAGAGTAATTCCAGCTCCTACAATAGGTGCAGACCAAGTAGACTTACTTGCACTAAACTCTGCAGGTACTACACCCAGATAGCCTTTTGGATTATCAGTCTCTTTGCTGGCGCTTACTGTTTCCTCGGAAAGTAATGTAGTGTTCAGAATCTGTTCTGTGCCTTTCCTATCGACAGTTAGTGTTACTTCTCTACCCGCCAAAGATTTTGTGGCTTCTCCTAGCTGTTCCGTCTCTTTTAGTTCAAACTTAGCAAATTCGCTCAAACAACCATCGCAAGTGGATTTAACTTCGATGGATTTGATTGTGTCGTTTAATTTAAGTCCTGCCATATCCGCCGGTGAGCCTGGCTCTACATAACCTGCTAGGACTTCTTGTTTAGTAATTTTTGTATCACTGGCAACCGTAAACTGGTTTTCTACAAGTTGCGGCATCCCAACCAGGGCGATGAGCGTAAATAAGACGTATGCAATCAAAAAGTTCATGAGTACGCCTGCAACCATGACTTTGACCTTGTCACTTAGCCGTGCGGCACCAAAAGAACCAGGCGTTGTATCGCTGTCGTGTTCTCCTTTTAATTTAACGAACCCACCTAACGGTAGCCAGTTAAGCGTGTACTCTGTGCCGTTTTTGACCTTAAGTAGCTTTGCTCTTGGTGGGAAACCGACACCAAACTCTTCTACTTCAATTCCGGCACGCCGTGCGGCAAAAAAGTGCCCAGCTTCGTGTCCGATTACAAGTAATATAATCAATAGAAACCCGATGATTACTAACACCCAAATCTCCTCTGCCTAGTTGCATACTCAGATAGGGCAGCGTCCATATCTGAAATTTTAATATCAGGCCATAGTTTTTTAATAAACAATAGTTCAGCATACGATGAACGCCACAGCATAAATCCGCTTATTCGTTGTTCGCCCGATGTTCGAATGAGTAAATCAACATCCGGCACCTCGGGAGCGTACATATTGGCAGATACTACTTCTTGAGTTATGTCTTCTGGCGCGATTTTATTCAATGCAATTTGTTTGTACGCATCAACTAGCTCTTGTCTACCGCTGTAGTTGAAACAGAGAGTCAGAGTGCCATTGCTATTATTCGCTGTTTTCTCTTCTGTTCGCTCAATTGCCTTCAGTACTGCTGGTTTGAGGTTATCCCTACGTCCGATAATCTTTATGCGAATTCCTTTTTTATTGAATTCGTCTAGATGTAACTCCACCGCTTTAATGAGTAGTCGCATGAGATAATCAACTTCTTCGGCTTTTCGCTGCCAGTTTTCTACTGAAAAAACGTAAGCAGTGACATATGATACGCCGCGTTCAAACAAACCAATAGAAACTTCTTTGAAAACTTCCGAACCTCTGCGATGTCCTTCTAGTGTTTTCTTGCCTACTGATTCGGCCCATCTTCTATTGCCATCTAATATGATAGCGACATGATTAGGGATAACTGATTCGTCTTGCACTGGCTATAGTTCCTAAACCTTTAGAATTTCAGCTTCTTTAGCTTTTGAAGCAGATTCTATTTCTGCCTTTGTGGCATTAACCTGTACGTCTACATCATTTTGTACGCGTTTAGCGTCATCTTCACCAATTTCTTTGGCCTTTTTAGCTTTGTCTACCGTATCCATAGCATCATGACGCGCCTTACGGATGCCGATATTGGCTTCTTCCTGCTTCTCGCCAAGCTGTTTGACAATCATCTGTCTTCGTTCTGTAGTTAGCGACGGTACTTGGATTCTAACAAGCCGTCCGTCATCGACAGGATTGAATCCCAGTGTCTGATTGTTACGAATAGCTGTGCTGATCGCCGCAACAGTTGTCGGGTCAAAAGGGTTAATCTGGATTAGTTGAGATTCTGGTGTCGTGATAGTGGCAAGCTGCTTGAGCGGAGTCATAACACCGTAGGCTTCGACCATTACATCTTCGACCATGCTAGGGTGTGAGCGTCCAGTACGTAACTTCTTAAGCTCGTTACTGAAATGGTCTTTGACTGCAGTGAGTTTAGTTTTCAGCTCGCTGATTGTATCGTTTGGATTCATATTTATAGTTTACAGTATTTGGTTAACTTTTCTCAAAGTCTTTACGGTATCTGCTGGCTATCCATTGCTAAGAACCCTGGAAGAGTCCTGAAAGAGTTCGTGATATGGGTAGCCATTTTAAGGTCTTCAGCGGAATGAGTTGTTGTGATTCCAATAACCGGCATACCAGCTCCTTGTGCGGATGCTATTCCAAAAGGCGTATCTTCTACCGCAATGAGCAATAATGGATTAATATCAAGTAGCCTTAATGCCTCGTCATAAACAAAGCTATCTGGTTTTGAGCGGCCTACAGGAGTATCTTCTTTGCCTACAACTAAGCTAAATGCATCCTCTAAGTTGTACCTCTTCAGAAAAGGAATTACTTCGTGCAAACGACTTGCAGTTGTAGCTATAGCCAGGTTTTCAGGACCGTATTGTTTCACAGCCCAATTCACAAACTCAGGCGATCCATCAATAGCATCAAGACCATTCGCCGCGTGACCCTTATAGATTTCTCCCTTTAGGGCAACAACCTCTTGTACTACAGGATCTAACAAAACATCTGCGTCTTGTGCTACAAAACCAGCTTGCTTTAAAATCCAGCCAATAATTTCAGATGGGTGTGAGCCATGACGATGACCCTCTTCATGTATCGCCATATCAACTTGGTATCCAAGCTGATCAAACGCTTCAAGCCTAGCCGTGGTGTGTGTACCCACAGTGTCAGCTAGAGTACCGTCAAAGTCTAGAATTAAACCCTGATATGGCATGGCAGTTTAGGCGACTTCGCCAAGTTGTATTCGGTTGAATCGACGAACTAAGATGTTCTCACCAAGCTGTGCATTGGCTTCTTTGACTATATCGCCAACTGTTTGGTCAGGGTTCTTGATGAAAGGCTGATCGAGCAGACAACGCTCTGAGAAATACTTTTTAACCATTCCTGCGACAATATTTGCGATGATGTTATCTGGTTTTCCTTCTGCTTTTGCCTTTTCGGTGAATTCTGCAGTGATTTTTTCTTTAATTTCTGCTGGAATATCAGCCTCAGACACAAACTCTGGAGCACTGGCTGCAATGTGCATGCAGACGTCTTTTGCAAGGTCTGTGAATTTTTCATTACGTGCAACGAAGTCTGTTTCACAGTTAATTTCAGCGATTACACCGATGCGACTGTCATGGACGTAGCTATAAACTACTCCCATTCGAGCTTCGCGCTCACCGCGCTTGTCAGCTTTAGTCATACCTTTTTTGCGCATAGCCTCTAGAGCTTTGTCGAAATCGCCGTTAGCTTCTGTTAGTGCTGCTTTGGCGTCAGTTAGGCCGACACCTGTTAAATTCTTGAGTCTCTTTATTGATTCAATATCCATAATTATTTTCGCTTCGCTATTTGAGGACAACCTGCGGTTTTCCTCAACGCGCGGGACGCCAGAATAAATCTGTCGTGCCGGCTGCTCTTTTTCCTTGAGCTACAGCTTACTACCCTTTCTACTTTTATTATTTAGATTCTTCCTTAATTACTTCAGTTGCTGACTTTTCTTTGATAGATTCCTCTACAGTTTTTTCGGTTTTCTGCTGTGATTTACCCAGTTCGATTGCTTGCTTTACATATGAACATACGAGTTCAACAGCCTTCAAAGCATCGTCGTTACATGGAACTGGGTACGTAATTGTTCGTGGGTCACCGTTTGTATCAACAAGTCCTACTACAGGAACATTTAGTTTGGTTGCTTCTGCTACTGCGTTTTTGTCATGCAAAATATCGACAACAAATACGATTGCTGGTTTTGCTGGCATGTCTTTAATTCCACCGTAGAGAATGTTCATTTCTTCAATTTCTTCTTGGAATCTTTGAACTTCTAGCTTACTGTACTTTGCAGCTAATTCGCCTGACGCCATACGCTCTTCTAGGCTTTTTAGATGTTTGATACGGCCACCGATTGTGTTTTGGTTCGTAAGCATTCCACCCAACCACCTGTTAACGACAAATGGCATACTAGTTTCTTCCGCTAGTTTCAGTATTGCATCAACTGCTTGGCGCTTTGTAGATACAACCAATACCTTGCCACCACCGGCAACAGCCTTTGTGATCGCTTGTAATGCGGTCTCTAGCATCGGCCCAGTTTGGGTCAGGTCGATAATGTGATTACCACCATTTTTGCTGTGAATAAACGGTCGCATAGCTGGGTGCCAACGACTTGTTTTGTGCCCAAAGTGCGCACCTGCTTCTAATAATTTCTTTACATCAACTTCGATTGAAGCCATGATTTCTATCCTTTCTCTTCACCGTGTGGGGCCCGCTTGGCGCAATGCCTTTTGGGAGGATTGTTGAGTCACACAGTTGTTTAATTGATTTCGTTATCTATTGTAACAGATATAAGCCAAAGAGACAACTCATGTTGACTATAGGGGTCGAATAGTCTATACTCTCACTTTGAATATGAAGAAAGATATACACCCAACCAACTATCGTCTTGTAGTGTTTGAAGACCTCAATGACGGAACAAAAATTCTAACTCGCTCAACGATAGCTTCCGAGGAAACTACCAAATGGGAGGACGGAAACGAATACCCAGTAGTGAAAGTTCACATCTCTAGCGCAAGTCATCCATTCTATACAGGCCAAGAAAAGCTTGTCGATATTGAAGGACGTGTTGATAAATTCCAGGCTCGTCGTATTGCTGCTGAAAAAGCACAAAAAGCTCGAACAGAAAAATCAGCAAAGGCTTCAAAAGAAGAAGTTAAATCCGAAGAAAAAGTCGAAGCTCAAAAAATCGGTTAGCGACAATTTAATAAAAGCTCCGAACAGTTTTGTTTGGAGCTTTTTATTTTGTACACTACTAAAGCAAGGGGAAATATGGAATCAGACAACTACCGAGAAGAACTAGAGACACTGAAGCTAAAACTTGAGGACCCTAGCTATTTTGGCTCCAAAGCCTATCCTATTACGGCCAAAAGGATATCAGAACTTGAAGAAATTGTAGGACTGCAGGATGAAGTAGACCAAGCCAGGACATCGATTGCGCAAGCACGCGAATTACTAAACAGTGACGATGCCGGATTGGCTGAGCTTGCTCAGATGGAAATCGACGAATCCGAAGCTAAGCTACAAACTGCTACTGAAAAACTTCAGGAATTATTAATTCCCAAGGACCCGAACGCAGACAAAAACTGCATTATAGAAATAAGGGCTGGGGCTGGTGGTGATGAAGCTTCACTGTTTGCTGGTGAACTATACCGGATGTATGTACGTCACGCCGAAATTGCAGGATTTAAATCGGAACTTTTGAGTGAGAGCCCTTCTGAAGTTGGTGGGTACAAAGAAATAACTTTTGGGCTAAACGGTGTCGGGGCTTACGGACACTTTCATTTAGAGGCAGGAGTACATAGAGTGCAGAGAATTCCATCCACTGAATCACAAGGACGTGTACACACTTCTACTGTAACTGTGGCTGTTCTACCTGAGGCAGAAGAAACTGATGTTGAAATTAAGGATTCTGACCTGCGAGTCGATTACTACCGAGCTGGTGGTCACGGTGGGCAAAGCGTTAACACGACCGATTCAGCTGTGCGTATTACCCACGTACCGACTGGAATAGTAGTCACAAACCAGGACGAAAAATCCCAAATCAAAAACAAATTGAAAGCCATGAGCGTTCTTCGTTCAAGGCTACTTCAATTCAGAATAGATACTGAAAACGAAAAGCTTTCAGCTAAACGCAAAGCGCTTGTTGGTTCTGGCGACCGTTCAGAAAAAATCCGTACCTATAACTTCCCTCAGGACCGAATTACAGACCACCGCATTAGCTATTCTAGGTCGAATATTCCAGGGGCTTTGTCTGGTCAAATAGACGATTTAATAGAAGAACTCAAAAAAGCAGAAGTAGACTTACTTCGCACAGAAGCTTGAAATTATTATGAAGTTATCGGACTGGATACAGTTGTCTACGAAGACATTATCCGAAAATAATATCAATACTGCTCGTCTGGACACAGAAGTGTTTGCAGCAGATATTCTAGGCAAAGACCGTTCGTGGATTCATGCTCACCAAGAACAAACTCTGCAGAGGTCTGACCTCAGCAAGTTGGATACAATGGTTAAACGGCGCATTAGTGGTGAGCCTGTCGCCTACATATTGGGAACCAAAGAATTCTACGGACGAGATTTTACTGTCAATAAAGACGTGCTTGTTCCCCGCCCTGAGTCAGAATCATTCGTCGAGCTACTCAGAGAACTCAAGAACGACAAATATATTCCTGGTTTCTTGCACCAAGTATTAGATATGGGTACAGGGTCTGGATGTCTAGCGATTACAGCTAAACTAGAATTTCCGGATTTACTTGTAACTGCTACCGATACCAGTTTGCCGGCACTTAAAGTAGCTATTGCCAACGCCGATAGACACAACGTTTCGGTTGTATTCAGAGAACAAAGCCTGCTGTCGGGTGACAAGCAAGGCTATGACATAATAATGGCTAATCTGCCCTACGTACCCGACACTATGCAAGACAAAAGTATCATGCACGAACCCAAAGTAGCCCTATTCAGTGGTGACGATGGCCTAAACCACTACAGAAAGCTGTTTGAACAGCTAGAACCTAAACACATCAGATTCATAATGACGGAATCTCTGTTAAAACAGCACAAGCAAGTCGAAAAACTAGCAACCAAAGCAAACTACAGACTTATCAAAACTGACGGCTTAGTTCAACTTTTCTCTAAAAACGACGCTTAAATCTCTACTGCTCTGGTGATGCTTCGAGAGTTGCAAACAGTTTTTCTTCTTGTCCGCCCCTGATAACCACAATCTCCACTATATCCCCTACGCGCCTGCGTCCCAATATACTGACTAGGCCGTTTTTTTCGTCCAGTGTCTGACCATCGATTTTTATAATCACATCTTTTTCTTGTAGTCCAGCTTTCTCTGCGGGACTATTCTCTAGGATTGATGGTCGCTGGAGAGTCCCCTCAGGAATATACGCACCTGATGTTTGCTCGATATCAAGCTCTAGCGCTACATCTTCGTTAAGTGGTACATACCTGACTCCCAGATATGGACGCTCCAGTTTACCGGTTTCTAACACTGTTTCAATTAATCCTTCAACGTCGTTTATCGGGATTGCAAAACTTATGTTCTCTGCGCTGGCAGTAGCCACATTTATACCAATGACTTCACTTGCCGAATTGACAAGCGGACCGCCAGAATTGCCGCTATTAATCGCAGCATCTGTTTGGAACAAGTTTTGCAAAGTTTCTATCCCAGCTCCGTCTGATGCTTCTATGTCTCGTCCGTAGCCAGAAATTATTCCGCTGGTCACTGTGTTCTGGAACTGTCCCAATGCGTTTCCTATAGCAACTACCCTGTCACCAACTACGACTTTCTCTGAATCTCCGAGTTTCGCAGGCGTAAGTTCTTTGTCTTTCAAATCTTTTATTTTAAGGAAAGCAATATCAAGTGGGTCACTTTGGTTAGTTTTCCCAACTATCTCTGCATCAAGCTCGGTTCCATCTGACAGCACAACAGTAACTACGGCGTTTTGGTCAGGAACAACATGGCGATTAGTTATGATAAATCCGTCTTTGTTTAGAATGACCCCGGTTCCGGCAGACTTGCTTTCAAACTCCTGGCCATTCCCAAAGAAATCCGTACTAATTGTTTTGCCAGTGACATTTACTGAAACAACACTAGGGCTAACGTCACTTGCAATTGTATTGATTAGGTTGCTTTCACCCTCTACTATTTGCCTGGTAGTGGTGTCATCGTTTATATCTTGACTACCTCCAAAGTAGCCGCCAAAAAACCCAGCTGTGACTGCTATTAAAACAAGCAGGAGGTTCTTAGCAATTGGACTATTTATGGATGGTTTGTTCTTTGTTGGTTTAATTATTTTTTCTTTCATATCTATACCGTTTTATCACTCCATTCTGAGAATACAATGAGAAAAATAACAACCATAAACATCACTGCGACAAATTGCCTACGCACGTTCTTTGTCAATCGATCAGTGTGTTCTAGATAGTACATTGATGCTAGTCCGTAGGCCAAAACGCTCAGCAGTAGTGCTGGTTGAGCAATTGGTCCGTAGAAAATTAGCCAGTGGCCACTCAGCCATGCAATCCCAGCCGCAAAAAATGCCCATGCATACGAAGTGGCTCTAGCCATACCTTCATCAAAAGCAGTAAGGAAGTGGCGCGCACAAAGGTAGGTAGCCCCCCAAGTGAGCATGACTAGAATTGTGGTTGAACTTTCTGACCAGAAATAGAAAACTGCAATTAGGGTAATCATCTGCGCAATTAGCGCCTGAACACCAATCCAGAGTGTTGTTGATTGAGGCTTAATTACAAGCAACCATACTGCATAAAGCGCTGCCCATAGTAACTGTAGTGACATAACACTCGTTGAAACCATGAAGATAACAAAGGAAAGTCCTGCGAATATATCTACAGCATTTGCCCTGATGTTAGCCAGCCAGTGGCGGGCTTTCACTGCGAACATACGCCATTTGCTGAGCAGAGTGACTAGTACCGCCACCCAGCCGAACTCAAGTCTTACTAGAAAAAAGGCTACCAGTGGCAACAAAGCAGTCAAAATAATATGCAGTAGTGTTGCGTAACTTCCTGATGGCTTATTAGTTTGTCGTCGTTGAAATCTCATTAGTTCCTATAATTATAACAAAATCTGCGGCTACTGCACCCGGCACCCCAGCTGGAGCCTGAGTAGTGGATGTAAGACCTAGTCTACGTTCTAGATAGCTTTTTGTGTAGCGCTTTGCTCCATTTGTTAAATCAATAAACTGGCTCGCTACATAGTCCGCAGTCGGAGCATTGTCAACACCCACAACATTGTATCCATATGATTCAAGCTCCTCTGAAGTGGCTGTTGCAAGCCCCGGAGTTCCTGTACCGTTCAATATCAGGATTTTGGCGTCCTCGCTCTTTAGATATGCATCTTTTAGATTGTTCCTTATGTATTTATGTATTTCTTCGTACTGATACAGCCCGGCGGTTGGCACAACAACGGACTGGCTACCTATCGTGTCCGTACCTACCAGCACATTCGGTGGATCGGCCAGCCCGACAGATGAAATCTTGTCAGACCCAATCTGCTGGCCTATTTCGTATAATCTTTTGACCTCACCAAGCCCACTAAGGTCTGTTCTGACTCTATCTCCGAAGTTACCGAGCAACTCCGTTATCTTGTAAGGATTAGAAAAGGTGCCTAGTGATAAAATTTTACTTTGCAAGGCAACGATTATCTCACGCTGTCGTTCGGTTCTGTCAAAATCGCCACGAGCACTTCCCTTACGTGAGCGTGCATACAGTAACGCTCGCTTGCCATCGAAGGTCTGTATCCCTTCTCCTGCAATTAGCGGATTACCACCGAGTAGCCAAGCGACCGAGCTATCATACAGAGGAACTTTGACGTCTACTGTAATGCCCCCAACTGTATTAATCGCCTCTTCGAAAGCTGTGAAATCTACCATTATGTAGTAATGCACAGGGACTCCTAGCACTTCACTGACTGCGTTCTTCACAGCCTTCAAACCAGCATCCTCGGCTGATTGTTTGTCTGAATCTGTGTCGCTTCCGTTTGCAAGTCGGGCTTGTTTAGCCGTTGAATAGATGGCGTTTATCTTCATAGAATACCCGCCCTCATCTTCGACGTACATATCTCTTGGCACGCTAACTAGCGCTGCCTCATTCTGAACGGCGTCAATGCTAGCAAGCAATAATGTATCTGTTAAATCCGGGGCTTCGTGTCCTGGACCACCTTTACCGAGTAGCAATATATTTACTCGTCCATCACCTTCACCATTCAGTTTGGCCGGGTCGACGTTTTGCTGTAATGCAGCAGCTCCTTCGCCGTCTCCTTTGAATATATTCCGGGCTTTAATATATCCATATGCAAAGAGTGACGAGACTCCTATAACTAATGCCACGAGTACAATTGCAAAGCTCTTCGCAACCGTACGAAACTTTGATTTCTTTCTCTTAGATTTTTTCTCGGATTTTTTGCCAAAAAACCGAGGCCTCTTTTTAGTTTCTTCTAAAGATATGTTGCCCATATCGACACTCATGGAGAAATCACTTCTTTGCTCGGTGGCGTTATCCATAAATGATGCAGTCTGCTGTCTAGCGGTAAAATCCTCTGTCTTTAGATTTAGATCATCCAACGGTCGTTCCGGCCTATAAGTAGTCTGGAACTTAGACTTCACGTGACTGGAAGTTTGCATAGGACGGCCATCACGCCTAACGAACCCATCTACTGAGCCCACCTGTTTTACTGCTTTTTTTGGCTGTTTGAAATATGTCATAGGTACTAGCGCTCTATTATAGCTTCTACAACCACTTCACGTAAAGGCTTCGTTCGTCTGATATAGTAGAGATTATATGGAACCAGATACGAGTACTAAGTACGATCCAGAGCCGATACATGAAGCGACCAAGAGAGGCTGGAAAAATATTGCATCGACCGGTGCTATATTGCTTATTGCCCCTATACTTGCGGTATTTATTACTATCTTCGTTTTTCAGTCATACGAAGTTTATGGCATGAGCATGGAGACTACTCTTCAGGACGGAGATAGGCTTATAGTGCAAAAACTTTCCAAAAACTGGTCAAAGATTAGAGGAAAAGTATATATTCCACAGCGTGGAGAGGTTGTAGTTTTCAACAAGCCTGCTTCCCTCGGCAATACAAGTGACGCTGTCGATCATCTAATCAAGCGTGTTATTGGTTTGCCCGGAGAGAGAGTCGTTCTGCACGACGGACACTACACAGTTTATAATGCCGAAAAATCCGAAGGCTTTGACCCAGACCTAAACCAAGACTATGCAAAAGACATATTCACAACCCCAGGAGAAGTAGATATTACTGTAGGATCGGGAGAAATATTTGTATCAGGTGACAATAGAACAAATTCGCTCGACTCGCGTAATTTTGGGGCAATCCCTGCAGAGTCGGTCACTGGGATAGCGACACTCCGCTTTGTGCCCGTGAATGCATTCAAGAATATCTAGACTTCTCTATAATTTTTAGACCTATCCGGTTATTTACTGAGTCTTGATATGTAATCCTTGAGTTCTTTGAGAGACGAATACCTGACGATCATTGAGCCTGAAGAAGCGTCTTTTTGCTTTATAGATACTATGTTTCTCAGCGTTTTGCCTGCGGAATCTAACACGGCCTGGGCTTCTGGCGAAACCTCTACTCTATGCTTGATTGAAGGCTTTTGAATACTTTTATGTTGCTGCACGAAAGCTTCTGCTTGACGTACTGAAATACCTTGAGTAATAATTTTGTTCAATAAATCAAATTGTAGTTTTTCATCTGTTTTTAGAGCTAAAATTGCCCTGGCATGACCCTCAGTTATCTCGTTTTTACGCAGTGCATCGACAGCACTCTTAGGGAGTTGAAGTAACCGAACAATATTACTAATGGTTGTTTCTGCCTTGCCTAGTTTTTTTGCTATATCTCGAAAGCTCATAGAAAACTGGTCGTGCAGACGCACAATAGATACAGCCTGCTCTAACGGCGACAAATCTACTCGCTGCACATTCTCTACAAGTGCAATTTCTAATTCTTCAAGTTCAGCATGGTTCCTAACGATCGCTGGTACTTTCGATAGACCGGCAAGCTGCGATGCTCGAAATCTTCGCTCACCAGCGACAATACGAAATTTATCATTGTGGGGGGTAACTACTAGTGGCTGTATAACTCCGTGCTGTTTGATTGAGTCTGCGAGTTCTTGCAAGGCACCCTGCTCAAATTCTTTACGAGGCTGGTCTGGATTCGCAATGATTTTAGAAAGCTCCATGTTTTTGACATGTTCACCCGGCTCTGCAATATCATCAACAGCAAAGTTAGTTGGTATTAGGCCATCGAATCCACGACCTAGTGCTTGTTTTGTCATCTCTGCAAAATCTCCTTCGTGAGTGCTTTGTAGGCGCGTGCACCCTTGGACCATTTGTCATGCTCAAAAACTGTTTTACCGAAACTAGGTGCTTCGGCTAAGCGAACATTACGCGGAATAAACGTCTGAAAAACGTAGTCACCGAAGTGTTTCTTTACCTCTGCTATGACTTGTGCTGATAGACTATTCCGGGCATCAACCATTGTCATTATAACGCCAAGTAGTTTAAGACTCGGGTTTAAACCTTGTTGAACACGCTGTATAGTTTGCATCAACAAACCAAGACCTTCTAGGGCGTAGAATTCTGTCTGCACAGGTATCAAAACGCTATGCGATGCAGTTAGCGCATTGATACTCAGTAGTCCAAGTGACGGTGGACAGTCTATCAATATATAATCGAAGCTGAGCGTTTGTAGCGCATTATTCAGTACCGTCTCTCTCGACATAACAGATACTAGTTCTTGTTCAGCTGCTGCAAGCGTAGTTTTGGCAGGTAATATATATAGACCATCGATTTTCGTGGGTATTATCGCCTCGCTTGCTGAAGCACCAGAAACCATAACCTCATAAGTAGAATTTTGTATCTGTTCTCTGTCTAACCCCAGACCACTCGTAGCATTAGCTTGGGGGTCCAGATCGATAACTAAAACCGTCTTATTCTCACGAGCTAGTCCAGCAGCAACATTAATAGTACTGGTAGTTTTACCTACTCCGCCCTTCTGATTCAGAACTGCTATTACCCTGCTCACTTTTCTATTTTCCCTCTGTAACTATATGTTTAGCATACCATATTTCCGTAACATTAGTTTGTGTTAACTGCTTCCTGCAGCGTAATCCTAATACGCGTAACATTTGCAGTTGTACCATTTGTAACCGAGTCTGAACAAAGTACATAATATACAGTACTGACAGTATTTGGTGTGTCGATGAATGTAATTGTACTTGACTGTACACCTGTGTTATTGGTTGTAAATACACCCGGTCTACCACCCACCGTTGTACCACTTCCGCAAGTAGGTACTGATCCTACTCCTCTTTCAATCCTGGCGGATACTTCACTATCGGTGTTTGCTGTAGAAGTAATTTCCATAGTGACCGTGCCCATAACTACTTTTCCAGAGGCTGAAGATAATACAATATTAGGTGTAGCATTATTGTTCTCGGCTGCAGTATCCCAGTAATTTGTAGTGTTGGCGTCTATGACAGCATCAGATGTTGAGTCTACGAAACTACGTAATTGATTGGTTGATATACAGTCTTTCCAGACGCTGTTTTCATAACATCGGAATTTTCCATCTGCCGAATTGTAATATTGCCCACCAGCTATACCCGTAGGGTCGCCTGTGTTATTTTTGGTATCGAGTACAAACAATACACCCGTTGCATCTGCAGTTGATGGCCCCACTCTGACCGTTCCGGTTGAAGTGTCTACGCTGAAGAAACTCGTACCACCAGTATTTCTAATATCGAGCGCTGAGGCGTCTGTTGACTGGATTTGTAACGCACCTGAGTTTGCTACCGTAAATACCGCTGACCCATTTTTTTGTAGTGCTACGATATTACCACTTGCACCGGTTTTGTTGATTGCTATGGTATTACTTGTCGTTGCATCAGTCTGGAATGATCCAGATGCAAATTGTATATAACCACACAGCGATGAACTGCTCAAACAAATTGTTCCACTTGCATCAGGTAATGATATGCTCCTAGAAACTGTGGCAGTGCTTGAAAGTGTTGACTGACCTAAAACCAGACCGCCAGATGAGCTGAAGCCAGCCAATGTCACACCACTGTTGTCTTGAATCTCAAACAGATTAGCAGACTGCGATGCAATACCTTGAATCACAAGACCTTTATTTCCGACACCGTTGCTGAATATCAGCGCCTGTGTTGTAGCATCGGCTGTAGCCGCATCATTGATGCTAAACAAATTGTTCGGTGTTGCTGTCCCTAGCCCTACTCGATTATTACCGGAGTCAATCACTAGTGTATTGCTGTCAAAGTTCAAACCATTCGTAAGTGTTACTGAGTCACTTACTATACTGAAGTTATCTCCCGCAACATTTCCTACTGTGAGACCACCATTGGCCAGAATTTCTCCGGTAAATGTTGCGTCACCATTTGTCGCCAGTGAAAGTGCGGTAGCGTTTCCGGCAATAAGGTTTAGTGCGTAGGCGTCTTTTGTGCCCAATATACCTGTTCCGCCGAACTCATTTCCATTCCGTAAGAACACCTGACCACCACCGTTAATCGATGCCGTGAGATAACTGCCTGCAAGTACTGTTGTATTCGAACCAACTGAATTTGTCTGGGCCCATTGTAGTTTCACATCGCCTGCATTTGCACCGTTAACAATCGTTCCTACTATTTCATAAACCTCATTGCCTGCTGTACCAGTCATAGTCGTTGAAGCAGTACCACAGCCGATGCCGGATTCACTTGCAGCAGTCTGTTGATCAATGAACGCAACCTGGCAAGTGGCTCCAGATGGAGCTGTAACTGCAAATTTAATTCCGGCCGCAACAGGGCTATTTGCCTGAACTACAAACCGGTACGACCAGGTTTCGTTTGCCCCAACCGTAAAGAATAAATGATTATCGTCTTGAAGTGCAGTCGAACCGTTCACGATCTCATCTGCCGTCTTATTGATTGTCGTGAGAGCTGGGGAAGTCGAGGATGGGCCGCCGCCACCGCCTGTCGTAAATGAAACCCACTGTAATCCATCGTATCCTTCAAAATCCGTCCCTGACCATCGGAGTGCTCCGGCAGTTGTACTGGTAGAATTACCAAGTATTAGCCCGGCTCCAAAAGTTGGTATGCCCGAGAAAGTTTGACTTTGATTAAGTAGAACAACATTGCTGGATAATCTTGAGTCTGCTAGTGTTCCGGTCGTAATAGCGGCCGCATCAAGTGCGGTTAGGTTTGTTCCAGAACCAATGAAGTTCAGCGCAGTGATGTCACCCTCTACTGATAAGCCTGCCACTTGTGACCCGTCACTGTTTTGAATACTCAATAAGGTACCGGCACTTGCATCAAGTAAATCGATGACTGTCGTACCAGCAGCGGCACGCCGAACCGTAGCGTCGGCAATTAACAAAACATTGCTGGCTGAATCCAGTGTCAAGTCGCCCGCACCACCGCTTGAAACCGTAAGTCCGCTTGTACCGCTTAGGCTCGTAATTCCGCTAATGGTACCTGCTTCGACGATACCATCAGAATTGTTATCGATACCACCATTAAGAACTAATCCACCTGCATTTACAGTGACGCTTTGAGCAAACGTTGCATCACCACCGGAGGTAATACTAAGAGCAGATGAACCGTTGGTAATGATATCGAGACCAAAGTTGTCGGTTGTTCCCAGTGTAGCTGTACCAGCAAATGCATTACCGTTCTGTATGAATGCGTTTGTTGCTGCAGCTGCAGAATTATAATCAACAGACCAGTACACGGTGTACTCCGTTGTTGTTGGAGTTAGGCCAACAGTATCAAACACCACGCCTATCGTGTCTCCGGCTGTGAAGGTTACCACTCCAGAATCAGCAACAGCAGATGATGTTCTTGTATTTGTAGCGTTGACCACACAAGTCCCAGCCCCGACGGAAACTCCGTTTACGCGCCATCTGAGTGTTGCCGTTCCAGCTGTTCTATTAGCATTACCTACCACCAAACAGGCTCTGAAACTACCATCTGCTGGCGCTACAAAAGTGTTACTACCGGCGACATTAGAAACTGCCGTAGCCGTCGTGAACGTCAGAAGCCCTGTTGCCGTGCCGGTAGCAGTTCCGGGTAAGTTTGCAACACTTGTGACAAAATTTGCATCCGTAGTGTCTGACCCTCCACCACCTCCAGAAGTTAGTGACACCCAGGACAGCCCATCATAACCCTCAAAATCCGTACCCGTCCAACGTAATGTTCCTGCTGTTGTACCAGAATTACTGCCAAGTGTTACTCCGCCGCTTGCTGTTGCAAGGCCAGTTTTATCTACTGTGAATACATCGGTACCGTTGCCTTGTAGCTGTAGTAAAGTTCCCGCACCGGCTTGGTTCAGACGAATGGCCGCCAGTGCTGAGTTTACGGCCTGGATAGTAGCTGGTGATTTCTGGATTAAATCATCGCCCGTATACGCAGTACCCGCCGAATCAGTTACTGCTCCGGCTCTGAAGGCATAAGGCACAGCTGTTAACTTGAACCTCGGGGTCATCTCTCCGTCCCATGTAGGTGTGCCTACGCCACCAATATTCATACCTAACCATAATTCCTGATCCCAGTTAATAGTGCTCGGGAAAGCTGTGACTGATCCTAAATACGCACTGAAATAACCATTGCTTACCGTCACTGTATCTACGCCGCTACGAGTCTCTGACCACAGACAATCTTCGTCGGCAATTGGTCCGGGGTTTGTCTGGCAAGCGCCTTGAACTAGTGTTTCGCCACCATCGATAGTCGCAGACGAGTAAAGTTTAAATTCAATATTGTACGACCCATCAGCTACAAGGCCGCCGGTGTTAGTTAGCAGTCTACCCTGGAAATTAAGAGTGTTACTAGTGGCGGCCGATACAGGCGTGATTTGTACTACCAAAATAGACACAACAGAAGTCAGTAAAATAAAAAATGGCAAAAGAAAACTAATGTAGTTCTTTTGCCATACAGCATGCCTTTGCTTGATTAGAAAGCTTACGCGCAACTTAATGCCTTATTTTTGTTTTTTATTTTTGTTTTGTATCCCGTTAGTGAACTATGTTCTACTACTGGGATGATCTGTTGTTTTTGTCAAGAAACGTTTTTGTTTTGTCAGTCAGATCTACTTAACAGTTTACATACTCTGTTGTTGCATTTCAAGAAAATCATAAGAAGTTCCGCCTCAGTTATCCACAGTGTTTAATTCTCACAATCAGCAACCATTTTGACGAGACAAAACAGACTAAAAGTCATTATTAATACTAGCTTTATAGTACCAGTATTGTACTGCTTGCTATAAGTAGCCGACCTGTAAGCTCTTCTCACTACTACGTCTCCTAAGAGTTGGGATTCAACACAATGGCTCCTTGCATTACTAGTGCCCCGCGAAATCTAAAATCTAACTAAATCAGAAATCTGCTAGTTAGGGAACAACCGGAACTTCGACTGGCTTAGGTGAGCTCCGAACATACGCGCATTGTTTTTTCTATATGTCGCACAATTTTAGTTTTGTACGACAAACTAATACTCATCTAAACCATAGAGATTATTTAAATGTTGCGACGTTTCGCCATCATTCAAAAATGCTTCGTAGCTTCCCCATTCGTAAAGTTTGTAAATTCTGTCGGGCACTACCCAATCAGCTTTCCAGTCAGAAATATAATATGGCAGACTCGAGTAAGTCCAATTGTAGTAATCCTTTGGGTTGCGGTGGATGTACCTGGATATATGGAGCAGGTAAGAATCGTCGTTGATATGCGATGCTTTGTAGACTCCTTGGAATAAATGCCCTACTCTGTCGTACTTTCTATTGAAATACAAGGTATAAGTTCCGAGTAAACGGCGCATAAGTTCTGATATGGCCTTTACATCGTTGTTCAAATAAAACAAAAGATGGAAATGGTTGGGCATCAAACAGAAGGCTTGCAGCTCTAGCCTACCACCAAAACTTTCGTATTCTTGCCCGCGAATATTTGCTTCTTTTGTGCGTGTAAGATGCCTTTTTAGTAGGCTAAGGAACACCCTATAGTCTTGGTCATCCAGAAAAATCTGTCGCTTTTCGACACCCCGATTGTATACATGATAGTACGAATTCTCTTGGTATTCTTTGATCACATTTCTTGCTGGCATGCCTTCAGAATACTCTCATACCCACAGCTAGTCAATTTTAATCTGCAGAGGTCAGACCTATGCAAAATTAACTTATCAATCTATATTGTAGCGCTTTATGTTTAGGTCTGACCTCTGCGGAAGTAGTTAAAGGTAGTACATTAGTGCATGGCGGGAGTGCTGTCTCGTGTTTTTTTATGCCGTTGCCGTGTTGGTTATTTTGGACGAGTTGGACGAGTAGCGAGTAGCGAGTAGCGAGTAGCGAGTAAGGTGATGCTGTGGGGGGTGCTACTGGATAACCTGGTAATTGAAGCTGTAGATGTCGCCTGCTACTGGGGCATCGGTGAATACAATCTTGAAGTCGGTGCCTGTCTGAAGTACATAGTATCTGATATTTGCAGCGTCTTCGCTTGTAGGGGTCAGAGTTACTCTTGGTGTAGAAGTGAATGGAACATTGAAGGTTACTGTTGCCTGTTCTCCTGCTGCTAGCGGATTTAGGATTGTGTCTGTACCTGCAGTTACAGTGATACTTCCTGCTGTGTCATTACCCTCAATTGAGTAAGTGCTTCCCTGGCCTGTTGTAGTAGCACCCAATACTGCTGTAGGGGTAGTACCGGCTGTTATTATTTTGCCGTTTACTGTTAGATTTTGTACAGATGTATTGCCTGTGACGGTAAGGGTTGTAAGCGTTGTAATTCCTGTAACTGCTAGGTTGCCGTCAATATCTGCATAGCCTGCAACAGACAAGTTACCACTAAAGTTGCCGGACTCAACAACATCAAGACGGGCGTCAATCTGATCGGTTACTACCTTAAGTTCGCCCAGTGCTTGTATGGTATAGAAATCAAGTAAGTTAAAGTTGATCTTTTTGTAGCCGTCTGATCCCAAGGTAATAAGTTCTGGGAAAATTGCCTCTACTTCTTGGGCGATAAGACCCGTCTGTTGGGCTGTGCCAAAGTTAAATGTCTGCTGAGCTAGATTGTTCCAATTGTAGGTAACCGGCCTTAGGCCAGCGAACCTGTCGAGGATATCACCACTAGTGTAGTCGGTGAGGTTTTGTATATTTGTCTTTAGGTTAACATCAGATACACAAGCACCTGCAAGCAATGTGCCGTCGTTATCTTCAACACATCCAGTGGTGCCAGTGCCGAGACGAATATCGCCTGCTACTTCGAGCTTACGAGTCGCCGGTGCCGTAACTCCTATACCGACATTACCTGCGGAAGTTATATTGAGACGGAAGGCGCTAGCTGCATGATCGTAGATAAAGAAATCATTTCCATCAGCACTGCCCTGCGATCGGCCGAGTATGAAACCATCTGTATTTGTCGCGCTTCTTAGAAATATGTCGGCTTGGTTTTGTCCAGATATTGCGATGTTACCAGCAGATACATGTAGCTTATAGCCAGG
>JAYSZA010000038.1:0-8811 GCA_043727115.1 Candidatus Saccharimonadota bacterium | reverse complement strand
TTGCGTTCATTTTGTTCTTTCTTTTAGATTTAACACCAAAAGAATAACAGATGGACGCTTTACTTATCTATGGGGTTAGGTAATTTCGTAATTGGGGTATTTAATAGTTGACCTTTATTGTATATAGTTATATAATAGTACATAAATTATGTATCCTACGCCCGACAACTTAGTTTTTCTATCTGACAGGAAGCCTGCAATGGCCGCCTTACAACCTGGTGGTTACTCGGCCGAACAATTAATTGATACTATGTTTGCTTTTGATGTTTCTGCAGGGGAAGCAAGGACTATCATCGAAGCGGGGCTCGCCCTACAAACAACTGCCGGTGCAGCCGTGCTAGATTTCGCAAGAAGAGATAGCTAAACATCAGTTTTCCTATCTGTCTGCTTTAACCTCTCTTTTAAAAAACATAGGATTGATATTCTATTGCTATTTTGTCGATTATATGATACAATTTACTTGTTTAATACCCCTTAAAAGTATTTATCTACGAGCAAAAAAATGACATTACAACAAGCACCATTTACGACAGAAGCCGGACCAGAGCATAGTCCCCTACATCCGAGCTCAGATTTGTGGTCAACTCTGGAATTAGTTACTTTCGGGGAACCATTTAATGGCTCGGATCAACTAGGACCTGAAACAATCGATCCACAGATGCTATCGTTAGCTGCTCTAGTGGGTGCCAGGAACCGCCACCCTACCAGCCGTTTAGACAATATCATTAGCGAAAAGGTATTAGATGATTTCGAAAGAATTCACTACGCGTTCGTAGCACCAACCCTTGATGAACAGTGTCTGGATGTAGATCGCACCACTTCTTTTGACTATATGATTGAAACCCAAGATTCGAGTGCTCTTTCTCGTAAAAGAACCGAGCTATTTGGTTTAAGAGAGCTTAGGTATTTCCTGGAGGTCGGCGCATTTAACTTGAGCAAAAGAGATCCGAGTAAGTCACATGATACCCAGCAACTGCTTGATACTGTAACTAGTATTAGGGATAGGCTAACCTTTATTGGAGATCCTGAGTTCCAAAAAGCGACTATGGTATTAGGGGCATATTGGAAAAAATACCTTTCTCAAGACCCTTTAAACCAGATTTTTGTAGTGACAGGTATATCGAATAGTGACAAATACCCAAACCAGATTAAAAGTGACAAATACTTGTTTGATGCAATAGACCGACAATATGAGTTCACAACTCATGGATCACCATACGAAGACAGGCTTAGCAACGGGGTGGACAAGCTTGAGACCGCAGACCCTAAACACACAAAAATTATTCTGCTTGATGACTGGGCATTATCTGGCGGTCAAATCTCTAGGGAATACTTCTCGATAACCGACAATCCGAAAGCTCGAAGATTTTCTGACAGTGTAGAGGCAAACTTTATAGCCGCAAGTGATAGACGAATTAGTTTGGGGATTGATGTGTCAAGACCTGGAAAATATAAAGCCGGAAATGAAACGGCTAGGCTGCCAGTTAGGTCTGTATTCCAAGCACACCAGGCTCTAGTTGATACTCCAGAATCATCGGGTACACATATTACAGGTCTACACAGCTCTGCAAACTTCGGATTCTCTTTCCCGCTTGATACTGTTTATAGACATCAACGCCGCTCAGTGAGTGCCCTTCCGCTTCCAAGCCTTGCGCAAATTATTAGAAATTATAGTGGTGGCAGGGAGCAAAGATAATGGCCAATTCTCCTGAAAGGATTGAACGTTTTGAAGGAGACTATGAATTTCTAAGTAATATGTTCGTTGTTGAACCAAATGGAATCGTAATCGTAGAAAACAGAAAAAGGATTCGTCTACCGAGTAGTGAATATATTTACGCCTCGTCTAGATTAAAATTAGATCAGGACAGGGAGTATGTCAGAGATGCGCCTAGCGGCCGTAAGGCACGTGATCGTGCCAGACACCTCATAGATACAGGTCACCCAGCAACTTACGAAGATGACGAAGGAAGAGTAGCGCTGATGCGCCAAGCAATAGACGCGAAATTTTTTGTCGGTTCAAAAATGGCATCAATGCTGCTAGCAACCGAAAATGCACTTTTAGTAGAGGGCAACGATTGGGATGATAATTTCTGGGGGTGCAGCCCACCGGACAATCCAGAAGGTCTGAACAATCTGGGGATAATCCTTATGGAGCGCAGACAAGAACTAAAAGATTAGCCTAAGGTCAGTAGATTTTATTATTTTTATTGTGATGATATTAATAAAAACTTTTTGACGATATCTGTATCGCTCCATGGTTCGTCTATGTCATTCATATTACGGGTTGTTTGATGTCCAAGTCCGGCAATAATGACAGAATCTCCAGACACAGAATCCTTAATTGCAGCGCTAATTGCCTCGCCTCTATCATCAAATTCTTGGTATTTTTTAGATCCGCCAGCTTCGATAATTCCAGCTAAAACTTCTGCGCGTATTTGAGTTGGGTTTTCGGTATGTGTTTCGTCGTCCGTCAGATAGATATAATCCGCTAAATCTGCAGCAATTCTTCCCATAATCGGGCGTTTTTGCTTGTCTCTATCGCCAGTCGCACCGAATACGACTCGAACACTGCCCCTAGTTGTTTCTTTGACAGTTCTTAAGACGTTTTCAAGCGCCGCTGGAGTTACTGCATAGTCGATGTAGACATTGAATCCTTGGGGCGCTTCAATCATACTCATGCGGCCAGCAACACCAACCAAGCTAGAAATTCCTTTTTCTATCTGTTCTTTCGTTAGGCCAAGGATTGAGCCGGTGGCAACTGCAGCAAGCGAATTGTATACATTGAATCGTCCCGGAATATGACATTCAATTCGGTACTCTGCCCCCTTATACTTCGTAGTGTACCTACTACCTCCAGAGTGGAGTGATATGTCAGAAGCGCGTAAATCACCCTTATCGATGCCGTATGTCACAATATTTTTGGAGTCATCAACGAAGAATTTAGCAGATTCGTCGTCAGCATTTATGATGCCGACCTGAAGTCCGCGACTATTGCGACAAGTTTTCTTGAACAGCAGCCGTTTTGCGTCTCGATAGCGCTCAAATGTCTTGTGATAATCCAGATGTTCATGACTAAGGTTTGTGAATACGGCAATGCTATAAGGCACACCCCACACCCTATGTTGAGCCAGTGCGTGACTTGAAGTCTCTAGTACTAGCCAGTCGACATTAGCTGCTTTCACCTTTTTTAGGTTCTGAACCAAAATCCTAGAACTAGGCGTTGTCATATGCCCAGGATTGGTCTGCTCCCCTGCCCCGTCGCCAAAATCTGTCGATATTGTAGTCATTACCGCGACTTTGAGCCCACTGCTACGGAGCATAGCTGCAATCAGGCTGGAGGTTGTTGTTTTACCATCAGTACCAGTAACACCTATGACTTTTAAGTCTCGTGCAGGAAAACCCGCTAGTGTCTGGTAGGCAACGGCTTCTAGCCAATGTACAGTGGGGGTTATCCCGGCAAGCAAAGTGCTTGGGATTAACTTCTTGAACAACTTTTTCATATAACACTATTGTATAGCAAAACAGGTATAAATTAGTGTTGTATGGCGGGGGTTAGCTGTTAGAGCTGAGGACTTTGACTTTAATTATTTCTGGCGCAACGTCTTCGTACTGCAGGTCAAATGCTTTTAAAACATTTGTTTCGGTATTTTTGTAAATTTTCATTTTTTGTTTTTCCTATTTACGAACTTCATTATAGCAAATTTTGCGATATTTGTCAATATATGGCGTCTCCTGCTACTCTGTTAGCAGATGATTGTACTAGGTATTGAATCCAGTTGCGATGAAACAGCAGCCTCACTAGTAAAAAACGGCGATGAGTTGCTGTCGAATGTCGTGTTTAGCTCTATGGATTTGCATGTAGCATTTGGTGGTGTTGTGCCAGAAATCGCTGCTCGCTCACACGTGGAAAGTATAATTCCAGTTATTGAACAGGCTGTTGAGTCTGCTGGTTGGGACAAAATTGACGCGATTGCTGTCACCTATGGTGCTGGTTTGGGCGGCAGCCTACTTGTCGGCGTTATGACGGCCAGGACGCTGGCAATTACTAAGCAAAAGCCTCTATATGCTATTAATCACGTCGAGGGTCACGTCTACGCCAACTTTCTAACGAAAGTAAATACAAAATCCGAAATCCGAAATCCGAAACAAGCACCAAAATCTCAAATCTCAAATCTCAAATCTCGTACCTGGCAATTAGGTAATGAAACCTACGTTCTACCTGCCAAACAACCGGAATTCCCGATACTCGCTTTGATTGTCAGTGGCGGGCATAGCCAACTAGTATTGTTTAGAGATCACTTTGACTATACCCTGCTTGGCCAAACCAGGGACGATGCAATCGGCGAGGCCTTTGACAAAGTCGCTAAAATTACTGGTCTCCCCTACCCTGGCGGACCATCTATAGCCCACGCAGCCTTATCTGGAAATCCATTAAAGTATCCCTTACCAAAATCAAGACTAGATGGTGTTAATAGTGATTTAGAGAAACTGCGTGAGCGAAATCCGAAATCCGAAATCCGAAATCCGAAAAACTACGACTTCTCATTTAGTGGGGTCAAAACAGCCGTTCTACGCGTTGCGCAAGAAATAATCGGCGAAGATTACCGGTTCCCGTCATTCAAGCTGGCAGAACGGCTCTCTGAGGCTCAGAAGCATGACTTGGCCGCAAGCTTCCAGCGAGTTGCTATAGAAACAGTTGTAGACAAGACAGTTTTAGCATTTGAAGAATTCCAACCCAAATCAGTTGTAATTGCTGGCGGAGTAGCTGCAAACCTTGAACTTCGCCGACAGCTATCAGATAGAATTCCGATAGAAATCCAATACACCGACCCAAAACTGTGTACCGATAACGGTGCAATGATAGCGACACTCGGCTGCTTCAAGGCAATGCTAGGCCAAAATACTGTGAACCCATACGAATTACAAATCCAGCCTAACCTTTCAATGTAGACCCCTACCCCGTAGTAGACTTTCGATTATTCCGCTTCTGCTGAAAAGTTTCCCGGTCACTTGGCCGAGAAAGTATCGAAAGCTCACTATGGAGCCTACACCCTGTAAATCGAAGCAAATTTATTTATGTAGCTAAAAGTCCTTGTACGTTTGCTCGTCCCTGTTCGAAAGCTGGTAAATAGTCACCTCGCTACTCTTCATATAAAAAATTAGCCTGAGTCTACCACTTCTAACTCTGAAAAAATCTTTATGGCCCTTAAGTGGTTTCATATCCAGATTATCAAAATTCCTGAGCAATACTTGCGTAATCATAGCTTGTGCAATAGGAAGATCTTTGGGGTTTAGTTTTGACAGAAATTTCTGAAGCTTATCTGCCATTTTTTGAAGTTTTTGACATTTTTTTCATAGCTTCTAGCACTTCCTCTGCAGGAACCCCTTGCGGATTAATATCCCTAAAATCAATAAGTGTCTCCCATGTTCCCTCGTCACCCCATTCGTCAACGGCCGGTCGGCGAATCCTCTGAAGCAGTGCTTGGCGTATAACATCGCTACGGGACGTATAGTCCCTCTTTGCTAGCGCATCTACTTGCTCAAGAAGCTCTTTTGGAATTGTGATATTAACTGTTTGTGATGAATTACTCATACATAAAATGTAGCACATACATACATTTTATGTCAACAATGATTATGGACATTAGCACTATAAAGCGTATAATTAATTACGAAAACAAAAAGTGGGTAAGTAATTTCAGAGTAACTAACTGATAGAACCTAAGAACAAAAAGCGAACATTTTTCATGTGAAAGTTGTTCGCGAATTATTTATCGTTTTTTGAATCAAGGAGATACGGGCGCGCATCTACCTCTATATTTCTTTTGTCTGTAATTTCACGTGAAAACCTACAAATTTCTGTATAGCTGCCATTCTTGGGTAGTTTTTTTATTATGGTTGTTGGTATAACCAATTTCGTGCTTGTTAACAGGGGATGGTATGATAGATACAAGATATGAAATTAGGAACAGCATACAGTCCAAAAGACTTTGAATCGGATATTTACGACCTCTGGGAGAAGAGTGGGGCATTTGCGCCAACAGGGAAGGGTGAACCGTTTTCTATGGTCATGCCACCGCCAAATGCCAATGCTCCCCTACACATCGGACACTCACTTAACTATTCGATAATGGATGTCATCGCTAGATACCAGAGAGCAAAGGGCAAGCGCGTGCTGCTTCTGCCCGGGGCAGACCATGCGGGCTTTGAAACTCAGGTTGTATACGAGAAACATCTGACAAAAGATGGCAAAAGCCGTTTTGACTACACCAGAGAAGAGCTTTACGACCAAATATGGAAGTTTGTCGCGGAAAACAGGGGTACATTTGAATCTCAATTACGTTCATTTGGTGTTAGTTGTGACTGGAGCAGATTTACCTTTACTCTAGACGAAAAAATTATCAAAACAGCCTACTCTACATTCAAAAAAATGTGGGAAGATGGACTGATTTACAGAGGTGAGCGACTAGTAAACTATTGCACATTCCACCGTACAGGATTTGCCGATATAGAGGTTGTCCATGAAGACCGTACAACACCGCTTTATTACTTGAAATATGGACCATTTACTCTTGCTACTACCCGTCCTGAGACGAAGTTTGGCGACACGGCCGTTGCAGTGCATCCAGATGATGAGCGCTACAAGCAATATGTTGGCAAAGTTATAGAGGTAGACGGCCTAAATGGACCGTTTGAAATTCGTGTTGTTGCCGATGAATACGTTGACCCTAAATTTGGTACCGGAGCGGTCAAAATCACGCCAGCACATGATTTCAATGACTGGGATGTTGCCCAAAGACACAGTCTAGAAGCAATCCGTGTAATCAACCATGATGGCACCATGAATCACAGAGCAGGGAAGTTCGAAGGTATGCCCGTTTTAGAGGCTCGGGGAGCTGTGGTAGAAGCCCTAAAAGAGAAGGGTCTACTCGAGAAAGTCGATGAAAATTACCAAAACAGAGTAGGGGTCTGCTACAAGTGCGGAACCGTTATTGAACCGATGTTGCTAGACCAATGGTTTATAAACATGACAGAGCTAGCAAAGCCAGTAATTAAGGCTTTGAAAGACAAGAAAGTAACTTTCTACCCAGCAGCAAAAAGACAGCAGACAATTGATTACCTAGAAAGCGTGCGCGACTGGAATGTAAGCAGGCAAATTGCGTGGGGCATACCAATACCAGCATTCCAGAACACACAAGATAAAGACGACTGGATATTTGACGAGAACGTATCTGAAGAAGTCATAGAACGAGACGGCAAGACCTACACTAGAGACCCTGATGTATTTGACACTTGGTTTTCGAGTGGCCAGTGGCCTTTTGCTACCCTAGATTTTCCCGACAGTGAAGACGCCAAAGAGTTCTATCCAAATAGTCTAATGGAGACAGGCATAGATATTTTGTATCAGTGGGTTGCCCGTATGCTTTGTATGGGCCAATACGCAACAGGCAAGTTGCCGTTTGAAAACGTTTATTTACACGGCATGGTTAGAAGTGAAGACGGACGTAAAATGAGTAAATCTCTAGGGAACATCATCAGCCCACACGGCGTCATAGAAGAATTCGGGTCTGATGCGCTACGCATGGGAATAATCAGCGGGCGAAGTGCAGGGGACAGCAGTGCATATTCACCAGCCAAAGTAGTCGCAGGTAGAAATTTCTGCAACAAGCTTTGGAATGTTGCTCGATTTGTAGAAGGAATTCTAGAGGACAAACCAGGCAAACCAGAGGTTAAGCCAGTCACTTCAGCTGACCATTGGATGTTGTCGAAGTTACAACAGACGATTGAAACTGTCTCTTCACATATGGATAATTACCGCTTGAGCGAAGCATACGAAACGGTGTACCACTTTGTTTGGGACGACTTTGCCGACTGGTACGTAGAGGCGAGTAAGCACGAAATAAATCCAGGATTACTGCGCTATGGCCTAGAAGCTGTATTGAAACTGTCGCATCCTTTTGCACCTTTTGTAACAGAGACAATCTGGCAAACACTTGACTGGACTGGTGAGAGTTTGCTCATGAGCGAGCAGTGGCCAAAAGCAGAGAATTACGACGACAAAAAAGTTCAGGTTTTTGAGGATATACAAACAATAGTAGTCGAGACTAGGGCGATCAAAACAACTCTCCAACTTAAAAAAACTAGCCTGTACTTCAGCGGTGTGACTTTTCTCCGCGACCATGCAGAGATGTTAAAGGGCTTAGCGCGAATTGATGGCGTCCATGAGGTTGAGGCTGGACACGGACTGCACCTGACAACGACGCCCCACAACTGCTGGCTAGACGTTGACCGAGAGACAACGGAACATTACGTTGTTAAGCTCCAAAAGCAGCTCCAAGAGGCTGAAAATGCCCGTGTAGGATACAAAAAACGCCTAGATAACAAGGAATATGTAAAACAAGCTCCAAAACAGCTCGTCAACGAAACAAAAGCCGAGTTAGCTGAAACTGAACAGCTGATAGCTAATATTCGGACTCAGATTGCCCGTTTCAGCACCCCAGAGTAAACCTTTTCGTGCATGCGGTCCGCCGAGCGGGACCTTGATCTGCCCATTTTGATGGCAAAACGGGCGCAAAACCACCAGCCGGCAAGAAGAACTGCTATTGGCCTCATAAGAAAACACATTGTTCCTGACATGGTCTCTGTTTATTCAAGCAACAAGCTTAGCTTGATTGCTATGAAAAACAGCACGATCTCGGGACTCCCTATGGTCGGTCAAAAGTAGTTACTTATATTAAGTACTTTTGACTGATCCTCGGAAATGACTCAATGTGTTTTCTTATGATTCCATCGGTTTTCTTGTTTTATGGC
>JAYSZA010000037.1:0-25761 GCA_043727115.1 Candidatus Saccharimonadota bacterium | reverse complement strand
CGAGCGGGTCGTGCCGTGATCTTTCTGGTGATGTTTTGATCTGTCGCTCATACGAATGCCATTAAATACACTACGGTAAAGATAAATATCCAGACAATATCTAAAAAGTGCCAGAACAGGCTAAGTAAGGCTAATTTACGTACCATATTTGAGTTAAGACCGCGCTTCATAATGTATATTAGCGTTGTTGCCATCCATAGTAGACCAAAAATAATATGTAGACCATGGGTCCCGAGCAAAGCATAGAAAGATGACAAGAAGGCGTTTTCCTGCATGGTATGTCCCTCTTTGATTAAAGTAGAGAATTCCCACATTTCAAGCCCTAGGAATGCTAGCCCAAGTACAAAAGTTATTCCAAACCACTGCAATACCTGGGATTTATTACCACGCCGAGCAGCAATCATTCCAAGCCCAACTGT
This sequence comes from Candidatus Saccharimonadota bacterium, assembly GCA_043727115.1. Classification (GTDB taxonomy): domain Bacteria; phylum Patescibacteriota; class Saccharimonadia; order Saccharimonadales; family SZUA-47; genus JAYSZA01. Next base: position 25,342 of record JAYSZA010000037.1, on the reverse strand, counting down.
GAAGCTGCTGGTGAGTAGAAGCATAGTCTCAGTTAGTGCTAGCTGTAGACTGAATATCTCATGTCCTGGTTCACCACCAACTGTGTTGTCTTTCAGTACTGCATATACCGCGAATAGGACAGAAAACATCAATAGATCTGTCATCAAATAAATCCAGAAGCCGAACATTACCCTGTCGTTAGCTTCGGCTTCGTGGTGATTTATAGCGTGTGATTTTTCTACCATTTACGCCACCGTTTGTTCTTAATTATATCCATGACGAACTTCCAAATAATCATAATAAGTTCCCACAACCCCATATCGTCATCCGTGCTTCCGGCGTGCACGCCTGCTGAGTTGTGCGTGACGGACTTCTTAGCTCTTGCCACTTCTAGTTTCTCTACTTCTGCAGCCGGTAGAACGTATTCCGTGTGTTCGTCGAATGCGCGAATAATAAAGGTGACGATCATGCCGATTATCGATACGACAATAAGCCAGATGATATCCCAGACAAAAGCGAAACTAGCTAGAGTTGCAAAAATAGATATATAAATACCGATAGGAGTACTCTTCGGCATATGGATGTCTTCGTAGACGACTTTTGACACACCAATCTGTTTCATTTCCAAATATGCATCGTAGGTTGAAACCTGCGGAATAACAGTGAAATTATAGAATGGTGGAGGAGATGGAGTGGACCATTCTAGCGAACGACCATCCCAAGGGTCACCACCAGTAACGTCACGTAGGTGCTTTTTCTGAATGAAGCTAGCCAAAATCTGTGCAAGCTGCAGCGCCACGCCAATAGAAATAACAATTCCACCTATGAACATCAGAATGAAAAGCGGCTGCCATCCAGTAGATGCATCGTAGTGATCGAGCCTCCTGGATGCTCCCATAAACCCTAGTACATACATCGGAATGAATGATAGACAGAATCCGACAATCCAACACCAAAAAGCATAACGACCTATGCGTTCGTTGAGCCTAAATCCTGTGAATTTCGGAAACCAGTAAGATAGAGCACAAAAGACTCCGAACAGTACACCACCAATTACAGTTGAATGGAAATGAGCTACCAGGAATAGACTGTTGTGGAGCTGGAAATCTACTGGCGGGACTGCCAACATTACGCCTGTTATACCACCTATTGCAAAGACTGCTATGAATCCAAGGAACCAAAGCATAGGTGTATCGAACCTTATGCGGCCTTTGTACATTGTGGCAATCCAGTTAAACACTAGCGCAGATGTTGGAACAGCGATCACAATTGTCATGAGTCCAAAGAATGCGTTTACGTCAGCGCCTGCACCCATTGTGAAGAAATGATGTAGCCAAACAGAGAGTGCAAATGCCGAGACTCCTAGCATGCCAAAAACGGCAGATTTATAGCTGGCAATTGCCTTCCGGCTAAATGTAGAAACCACTTCTGAAAAAACTCCAAATGCAGGCAAAATCAAAACGTAAACCTCAGGGTGTCCCCACATCCAGATTAGGTTAGTGTACATCATAGGGTCACCGCCACCAATTGTCGTGAAAAAGTGCGTGCCCAGAGCACGGTCAAAATATACCAAGAAGAGCGTTGCTGTGAGCAGAGGAAACACTGTCACCGCCATTAGCATGCTGCAGAGTGAACCCCATGTAAATAGGGGCATCTTCATCATTGTCATTCCTGGAGCACGCATCTTTAGAATAGTCATAATAAAGTTGATTGCACCAAACGTTGTACCGACACCAGAAACCATCAAACTCCAGACCCAATAGTCCACCCCTACACCTGGGCTAAATTCTTTTCCAGACAATGGAGCAACCGCAAGCCAGCCAGTAGCTGCATATTCTCCACCGAAGACGAAGAACATGTTTACCATAATTATTCCGCCTACAAATAACCAAAATCCTAAAGTGTTAAGTAATGGTGATGCTAAATCGCGCGCTCCAATCTGCAGAGGAACAATGTAGTTAATAAGTCCGAATACGAACGCCATTGCGACGAAAAAGACCATGATATTGCCATGAGCAGTGAATATCTGCTGGAAGTGGTCAGATGACAAATATCCATGTGAACTACCAGATGACAGAGCTTGCTGGGCCCAAATCATAACTGCGTCTAGGCCTCCGCGGACGAGCATGACACCGCCTGCGATGAAATACATGATTCCGATTTTCTTTGGATCAACAGACGTTAGCCAATCATTCCATAACCATTTCCAGCGTTTAGTGCGAGTTAGAACAACGGAAATTACCAAACCCATTAATACAATGGTTAGCGTCCCGCCGATTGTAAAATATTCGTGCGGCAGTGCGTCCCAACTCAGTTTGCCTATAAAAAATTCTTTCATTAGTGGTCCATGTGCCCTTCCATCGTTCGCGAGTATTTCATGATTACATTATCATAAATATCGTCATCAAAGTCTGCATAAAATGCGGTTGGGTTGTTTTCACTAGGCTGGAGTAGCGCCTGATATTTTTCAGCGTCTAGAGCATCTGGAGACTGTTTAACACCTTCGACCCATTGCTCAAAGTTCTCTTGTGAGTCGGCCCGGGCTATGAATTTCATGCCAGTAAACCCTGCACCGTTAATTTCTGGCGTACTACCCGGGTAATCCCCTGCAGTATCTGCCATTAGATTGAGCCTATTAACGTGACTTGTCATCGTATACAGCTGGCCTCCGAGATTCGGAATCCAGAAAGAACTCATGGGTGTTTCATCGGCTGTCATCTCAAATTCTACCGGCGTATCAACAGGGATCTGAACAAAATTAACTGTCGCGATCCCCTGCTCTGGATAGATAAAGAGCCATTTCCAGCGTAGTGATATTACCTGAACCCGTAGAGGTTTTTTATCAGACTCAATCGATTTCTGTGGTGCTAACCTGTGCGTTGCCGGCCACATGACACTTGCAATAATTATCATAACTATAATAGGTATGAGCCAGAAAAATATGACCAGATACTTGCTGCTATGCATTGCATGTGCCGGCGGACGGACAGTTTTTGTGTTAGTGTCTCTATATTTCCATGCTAAGAAATATGCTATGATAAGTGTAGGAACTGCAATCACAACAAGTACTGCCACGACAGAAATCATAAGGTTAAGCTGTTCCTGAGCAATCAGACCCTTCGGATTAAAAAGAGCAATATTTTTCCCCTGTACGAGATAGGCTATGAGAAGCCCCAAATTAACTAGTCCTATAACTATAAGAAGCCCAACCCACACTGGGCTAAGTCGTTTCTCTACATGTTTCGACATCAACAATACCCCTCTTGTAGTCTAGCCATTATCATAATGCTAACTATAGCATAAGCCTGTTGTGGAAGTGTAGAATTTATGATTACTGCAACAATCCGGTGACTTCACTGAGAAATTACTGAGCTAAATACTATTTATTTTTACCGTCGAGTTTCAAAATATCTGATTCGTCACGGTGCACGCCTGTGCTACTTACGTGTTTGTCGCTAATTTTTGCGCCGTTTTTGATAACATGAACGATTGCCATTGCATGACCGTGCCCTAACCCGAAATCTTCTTTAAGCCAAGCAACTATAGCTCCTGCTTTTGTGTTAGGGTTGTCATAGCCTTTTTCTTTTGCCATAGCAATGAAATCGTTAGGTGTTTTGCCTGTTTTTGCCTCGATATTATCCAAATAAGCCTGAAAGGACATCTGCGCTACCTGCTGTTTACATGCAATTAATATTACTTGCTGATGTATTTTTGTCAAAATTCTCTTGTTTAGCGCGTGCTGTTCGCGACAAAGTATAAATTATTAAGTAAGGCTTTTACCTAAATCAGTGATTAAGTCCACATAATTCTCTATCTGCTAATGCTATAATGATTCTACTAACGGGAGATGAAATATGGCAGCAGGAGACCAAGTCAGAAGCGCGGCTAATCAAACCCGGCTACAAGCTAAACAACACAGAGAGCAAGCAGCAAGCATGCAGAAGACTGCAAGTGAACTTGAACGAGTCGCAGCACAACTAGAGAACGAGGCTGGCAATCTTGAAAGACAGGCTAGAGATTCTGATAACGCCGAGAAGCGCGCTCAGCAAACTATGAATAACTTGAAAAAGTAACTATTTTAGTAGTCTTTTGTAAGCATGAATATAAATTTGGCTAGTGCGGGTACTGGTATACAATAGCGTTATGAATATAAATTTGAACATGTGGGGCAAAGCCCTGCGAATAATTCCAAGGGTTTCTAAAAAAGAGTGGGACGAACTAGACCCAATAGCAAAATGGCTCATAGCCTCAAGGTCAGCTGTATTTTTAATGACTGCATTTTCTGTTTTCGTCGGTGCACTTCTTGCGGCTGACAATGCAGACTTTGCGTGGTTGCCGTTTGTTCTATGTCTAATTGGACTTGTGATGGCTCACGCTACCAATAATTTATTTAATGACTACACCGACAGTGTCCGGGGAGTCGATGCTGACAACTATTTCCGAACAATCTATGGTCCTCAAGCACTAGAGAATGGTCTTTGGTCTAAAACAACTATGCTAATGGTAATCGGGGCAACTGGCGCAATAGCCCTATCGTGCGGAATCGCGTTACTGTTTATTACTGGTAGCGTACTATTTTGGCCTCTAGTTGCTGGTGCATTCTTTGTATTGTTCTACACCTGGCCGCTTAAGCTCATCGGTATGGGTGAGCCGTCAGTAATACTTGTCTGGGGGCCACTGATGGTTGGTGGTACTTATGCGGCAATAACCGGAGATTGGTCGTGGGAAGTTGCTGCAATTGGTGCTGTTTATGCTCTCGGACCAACAACCGTTTTATTCGGCAAACACACAGACAAATTAATTGAAGACAAGAAGAAATCGATACACACTCTGCCCGTAATACTAGGTGAGAAATACGCGCGTTATAGTGTTATTGCAATGCTAATAGCTCAACCTTTGTTGATTGTATACGTAGTAAATTACGGTCAACTTCTGAAATGGCCAATGTTGATAGTCATACTTGGAATCCCGGCAATTACAAAGGCTGTCAAAGTATTTTCAAAACCACGTCCAACCAGCAAACCAAAAGATTGTCCAGACGAAGGATGGCCGACCTATCTAGCTGGACATGCCTTCAAATGCAACCGAGTAACTGGTTCACTTTTTGTACTCGGTTTAATTATTAGCTTGTTTGTTTAAGCCCTAGAACTTGTCGCGCACCTTAGACATACTGTAGGTCCAATCTGCGTCTGTCTTCTTGTGAGGGTTGAATATATTTTCAGGATCAAATATATGCTTCATTGTCTTGAAGTATCCGAACACCTTCTCGCCGTACATGTCTTTGAGCCATGGGCCGCGAATCATTCCGTCGTTGTGTTCGCCAGACAGTGAACCTTTGTATTTCAAGACAAGCGCATTGATTTCTTTCATAGCGGGTTCTAGCTTGGCTTTTTCTTCCTTATTTTCAATATTCATCAATGGAATGATATGGAAGTTCCCATCTCCGAAATGTCCTGCAATTGTTGCCAAAAACTTATACTTGTTTATAACCGCGCGGATTTCAGGCAAAAACTTAGGCAAAACTGCCGGTGGCACGATTAGATCGTCCATAAACGGCGCCGTATGCTTGTCTTTAACTTTCTTTCTAAGCAAGTTGAAGCTTTCTCTGCGCATAATCCAGAACTTGCGGCTTTTTGCTTCTGTCTCGTCTTCTTCGAATAGTGCTTCGTGATTGTATTTCCTCATGTCTAGGCGCAGTTTGTGAACTTTATCGGCAACTTCTTCTGCGGTGTCACCGTCAAATTCAATGAGCAACACCATCTTCGGAAATCCGCGCATTAGTTTAAATGCGTCAGGAATTAACTGAATTCCGAGCTTAATCATCCCAATCCATCCTATTGTTTTATAGAAATAGAAGAATAGTTTGAAACTGAGCATCAGTGTGTAGTTGTCGAACCCCTCAAACGTACTAGGTTTGTGACTCATCACATCGACAATTATGTCTCCTAAATCATCCATGGAGCGCAAGAATACAACCAAGGTACCTTGGTTCTTAGAAGCTGGAATTAGTCTAAATTTAATGTCTGTCACAATTCCGAGAGTTCCTTGCGAACCGACAATTGCGCGCGTCATATCAAATACACCCGTCTCCTTGTTCCATATATCCCAGATGTGATAACCGGTAGAATCTTTGCTAACACCTGGCTTAGCGGCCTTAATTTCATCGTAGTAGGTATCCACAAGTTGGAAAACTTGTTTGTATAGATTCCCCTCGAAGTCATTCTGATCCATTTTCTTATGTAATTCTTGTTTTGTAAGAGGCTTCACAACATATTCATTACCGTCCGCGAATACAACCTTTAACTCATCTACGAATTGTTCTGTCTTGCCAAACTGCAGTGATTTTTCTCCACCGGCATTGTTTGCGACCATTCCACCAATCGTACACAGGTCTCTAGACGCTGGATAGCTAGGCATCATTGCGCTTTTCTCCAGGGTAGCTTTTTCAAAATCGCGATAATAGACCCCTGGCTGTGCCTGTGCCTGTGTTGGACTCACAGCAATTATCGAATTCATGTGCGCCGCCATATCTACGATAATAGAATCGTTAATCGCACCCCCAGACATGCAAGTACCTCCACTACGCACAGTTAGGGACAATCCGGGCATATCTGCTTTGTTTTTAGCTACATATGCTACAAGAGACTTGATGTCATCACTATTCAACGGCGACACAATATACTCAGGCATCATTTCGAACATACTCGCATCGTGACTGTATAGAATTTTCTTTGTCTGAGAGTCGTCAACACTGCCCTTCACTACTTTTTCTAAATCTGTTTTTATACTTTTTGTCATATGCTTAATCGTAAAGAGAGTTGGGCTAATTTGCAACTTGTTTTTGCATAGTTAAACTATGTAAGTTGCTTGAGAAGTTGCAAAACGGTATAGTTCATCTATATGAAAAAGATCGTAATTGTTGGCGGTGGCTTTGCCGGAGTACGTGTTGCACGTAAATTGAGCAAACAAAAGAATGTCTCTGTATCGTTAATAAACGATAGTTCTGATTTCCGTTACTGTCCTGCGCTATATAGGGCTGCGACCGGATTTAAACTTGGAACGGCACGACTACCACTGGAGTGGATGTTACTAGATAGTATAAACACCGATTTGGTAGTAGGTAGAGCCCAAACCATAAATATGAGTAAAAAATACGTAGAGCTTGAAGACTCTACTAGACTTGAATACGACTATGCTGTTTTAGCGCTTGGTTCAGTGACTACCTATTTCAATATTGAGGGACTCGACGAACACTCATTTGGCATAAAAACTGCAGAAGAAGTTACGGAATTACGACAACATCTACACAAGAGCCTGGTTGAAAAAGCACACATAGAGAGAAATTATGTGATAGTAGGCGCGGGACCAAGTGGCGTGGAGCTTGCAGGAGCATTGGGTGCGTATCTGAAGAGAATCGCCAAGAAGCACAAAATAAAAAAGCACAAAATCACAATTTGGCTTATCGAAGCAGCGCCTAGGGTACTGCCCACAATGAATCCACGAGCATCTAAGGCAACTCTGAAGCACCTTACTAAACTTGGTGTGAAGGTCGCTCTAAACACTAGAGTCAAGGCAGAGACACTTAGATCGCTAAAAACATCAGCGGGCAACATTATAACCCACACCGTTATATGGACGGCAGGAACTTCAAATAACAAATTCTACGAAGAAAATGCCGAACAATTCACATTTAGTGAGCGACGACGGATTGTAGTAGATAATCATCTTCAGGCAGGACCAAACGTCTATGTAATTGGTGATAATGCTGCTACTAAATTTAGTGGAACAGCCCTAACTGCCGTTAGGCATGGGAATTTTACTGGCAAAGATATTATCGCGCGTATGCACCGAAAGCGACGGCCAGTAAAGTACGAATCCAGTCCCGCATATGTCGTTCCAGCCGGTAAAAATTGGGCTGTGCTACAGTACAGAGCAATCGTTTTATACGGAAGACCAATTTCTTGGTTACGCAAAGCTGCAGATTTAGTTGGGTACAGTGACATTTTAGGTTTTTTCAGAGCAATGACAGTATGGACAAACAGCGAGAAACCTGGGACTCCTTGCGCTACGTGTCGTAAATAACTGCTATCCATTACGTACGACATAATCGAGATGACTTATTGTATACTTGGCACTAGAATGAGCACCCTACCAAAATCCCGGATTAGCGATTACTATACAGCGCGCAAAAATCTCGTCGACACAAAGCTGTCGGAGCTACTCACATCCTCCGACTACAGGGATAACGGAACTTTTACTGAAGCACTAAAATATACTATCCTCTTAGACGGTAAGCGCATTCGGCCAGTTTTTGCTTTAGCGATTTTTGAACTATTCTCAAAAGATATTACAAAAATACTCGAGCCTGCCTGTGCAATTGAGTTATTACATGCGGGCTCATTGATGCTTGACGATCTACCTAGTATGGACAATGCACATCTAAGGCGTGGGGAGAAAACTAGCCATACCAAATTCGGAGAATCAACGACAATATTAGCAAGTGCTGCTCTATGGGTTGAAAGCTTTGATCTAGTGGCCAAAATTTACCATCCAAGGAGCCAGGAGTTACTATCTGAAACAACTAAACTAGTTGGCTCTCGGGGTCTAATTTTGGGGCAATACTACGATTTGGAAGCAAAAAACCGTACATACACTATCGATGTACTAACTCAGCATTATGAACTAAAGACAGCAGCGATGTTTAGACTTGCCGCTAAATTCGCAGCTGTACTAGGTCAGGCTAACAAGTCTCAGGAAATGTATTTAGACGAGTACGCAAGGTGTCTCGGAATTGCATTCCAGATTAAAGATGACATCATAGACAGCACTAGCTCTGTTGAATCTTCAGGCAAAGACCCGCACCTGGACCACATAAATCACAAACAAAACTTCATAAATACTATCGGGATGGAGGAGTCAAAGAAAGCACTCGATGACTACATAGCCAAAGCAAATGCGGCTCTTAGATCCACTAACTTGAGCACCAAGAATTTAATATCAGTTACCAAAAACTTACTATAGTTTAAATTTCGATAAACCTTCAATACATATCAGGTAAGTATTAATGGATTATTATGCTATAATTATGCCAAGTATGGTGAAAGTGTCAGGGTTATCCCCTGTTCCAAAGAAAAACGACAAGCTAAGCGACAGTCAGGTAGTAGGAACATCGCTCGCGGTTAGTACTTCTGACGTGTTGCTTAACTTCATAGTTGCATTATTTACGGGCAGTGCTGTGATGCTTGCCCAGTCACTTCAAGGTCTATCAGATGTAACCACCGCAGGCGTTCTCTACCACGGCGTCAGGAGAGCTAGGCGTGAGGCTGATGATTTCCATCCACTCGGTTTTGGAAGAGAAATTTTCTTCTGGTCATTACTTGCCGCAATTATTATGTTTGCAGGTACTGGGGCGTTATCTTTATATTTCGGCTACCAGCAGTTAGTTCATCCCGAACCCATAAGCCATACTTCGCTTGCCTTCGTAATGCTTGGTTTTGGCTTAATGACAAACCTATATGCCTTCAGCAAAAGCATTGCGCGGCTTAAGCAAAGCTCACCTAAAAAATCAGTTTGGGCTTCTATGAGGGATTCTAGTCTAATTGACACCAAAATTACGTTCACGGTTGATTTTCTTGGAAGTACTGCAGCTTTCCTGGGTTTAGTGAGCTTGGCGCTATACGTACTTACCGATAATGTTCGTTTTGATGGAGTCGGTGCCATATCTGTTGGAATAGCAACCATGATAGCCGCAGTATTAGTAATCGTTGACATCCACGGCTTTATAATTGGAGAATCAGTCTCAATAAAAACTATCGAGAAGATTTCTAAGGCAGCTCGCTCTGTCCGAGGAGTTCAGTCAGTAGTTGATGTGTACGCATTCTACGTTGGTTCTGAAAAGCTTTTCGCAGTTGTCGAGGTGCATGTAACTGACGAATTCACTACAGACCAAATAGAAGAGTTGGTTGATAAAATTAAAGACAAAATTCATAGCACGCTACCATCGATCCACAGGGTACAAATAGAAATAGAAACCCCAGACAACGAATTAGTTAAATTACAGTAAATCAACTCTATGCTACTTACAATTTGATATATCAAATAACGTATTGACCTTGTGTTTAAGTATATGCTAAAATACTAATATGAATAAAACCTCCCTGGACACATCGGAAAAGCGGATAGTTCACACGATGCAGCTACTCGGCGACAGCACTAGGTTTAAGATGTTCAAGCTCCTGAGCTCAAACCAAGAACTTTGCGTCAGTGAAATGGCAGAACAACTTCATATATCTTCCTCTGCCGTATCTCAACATTTTCGTAACTTTGAAATGCTTGGGCTGGTAACAAAAGAGCGCACAGGACAGAAGATTTGCTACATTCTATCGGATGACCCATTGGTCAACGAATTAAAACAATTAACTAGGATTTAATAGGAGTTAATATAATGAAAAACATAACAATATATAGTACAGCGACTTGTGGCTTTTGCAAAATGCTTAAAAGCTATCTTAACGACAAAGGCATAAAATACGATGTCAAAATGGCCGATGAAGACCAATCAATTGCACGCGAATTATATGAAAAAAGTGGTCAATTAGGGGTTCCCTTCACTGTTTTTACAGATGAAAATGGCAAAGAAGAGACAGTTTTAGGTTTTGATAGACCAAAAATTGACGCAGCACTCGGGATTTAAAAAATAATCAGAAGGAGAAATTTATGAAAGCAACTTGGAACGGACAAGTAATTGCCGAAAGTGATGAAACAGTATATATAGAGGGTAACCAATATTTTCCTCCTAATTCTGTTAACCGCGAATTCTTCGAAAACAGTAGTCTAACAACAGAATGCCATTGGAAAGGCACGGCTAAATATTACACATTGGTTGACGGCGAAGCGAAGGCACAGGATGCAGCCTGGTATTACGCAACTCCAAAGGATGGCTCTGAAGAAAAAGTAAAACATACATTCAAAGATTACGTGGCGTTTTATCCAAATATTGTGACTGTGGCGTAGGTATCTATACGACCAGCCATTAGAGCGGGCAAAGTTGCTCGCTCTTTTTTAGATACATGTTTTTGTGCAAAGACTGATACAATTTGAACATACTCTAAGCTTAAATAAAAAATGAAAAAAAGAACATTTACCGCAAACCGTGTCCACCTCAGAAAAAGAGCAGCCTTAGAGTTCGTAGGTTTATTTGTATTACTTTTCATTACCTATTTACAATGGGACACCATACAAAATGCCTTCAGGGAGATTGCTGAAAGTCGGCCAATTTTTATAATAGTTGCAATTGCTGTTTACTGGCTTATGTTGCCGTTGACTGCAATCAGTTATAGATTATTATCTGATAGACGCCTGAATATTTGGTCGACAACCCTTGCCCAGCTATCAGGCAGTGGGCCGGGCAGAATAATACCTGGTGGACTCGGTCGACTGAGTTTATCCGTCGTGCATCTCATAAAACTAGGCTTTAGTTCATCCAAAGCAATAGTGATTACTGCAACAAGTAACCTAATCGGGGTATTAGTAAACACTGTTGTGCTTATCTTGATACTGTTTATCGAGCCAGATATAGCTTTGCTTCTGAACGTGAATAACACACTTCCTACATTAGCTGGATTTCTGTTGTTGGTACTAGTGTCCATAAGTACCTACCAGTGGCTGCTCCACGCTAAAAAAACCAGAAAAAGCGTACTCAAACTTGTTGAGAAATGGAACTCCCAGCTAACGATAATCAGAAGAAGGCCACTACTCTTCGCTCAACTTGTCGTCGTAGCTCTCTTAATACTTACCGGATATGTAGTTGTGCTACTTCTGAGCTCATATGCATTAGATATTCAGATTGATATAGCCGATGCTCTAGTAGCATTAAGTGTTGGTGTATTGGTAGGAGGGATATTACCAACTCCTGGTGGTGTCGGCGGAGTAGAGGCGGGAGTGGCAAGCACTTTAATATTCTTGGGTCTCAGCCCCAGCGAAGCAACGAGTATCGCCCTTTTATTTCGAGCTATTACTTACTGGCAGCCACTTATACCCGGGACAATTGCTTACTTCTACCTACGTCGCAAAAAACTATTATAGGGCTATAAATTCCTAGGCCAAAAAACAGTGCCTTCAATTTTGGTGTCAGTCACACTTCCATATTGTCTACTATCAGTAGATTTATCTTCATTATCTCCGATCAGGAAAATACGTCCATTTTCTACCGATGCAATTCGTTTAATTACTTCTCTGCCATTAATAAACGCAATGACCACTTGACCGACTTTAAACTGTCTTATTTCGTGACACCAAACAATCTGACCCTCTACAAGTGTTGGGTGCATGCTGTCACCAACTACCCGGCGTGCGAAAATCATTTTTTAGAATCAGCGAACATGTGTGAAATATCGTGAACCATGCTCACGAGTTTGTCGCACTCTTCTAAGCTCATCATTTGCTTAACTTTTGCACACTGTTTTGCAGCTTGCCAGAAAGTATCGTGCAAGTCTGGGAACTTCTCTAAGTGTTCTGGTTTGAAATAATCACTCCAGAGCAAATACAATTCGTCTTTGCATTTCTGAGCATGCTTTTCTTTATTCATAACACAGCGAATAGCCGTATTCATTGATTCTGCATTCTCGTCATCAACCTCACCGATTTCCTGGTATTTCTGTACCATTCTCCTGCATGTTTCGGCAGCATGAGTCATAGAATCAGTTTCATATATTCCACAAGGAATATCACAATGAGCATAGACAGGTTTAATAAATTTACTTAGCATAGTTTTACCTCGAGTTAGTAAATATATTGTACGCTATTTACCGAAAAGATACGTGACATTCATGGGTGATGAACCCGCAACTTCAAGTATTGGTGGTTCAAGTTTGTACACTTCACTTACTTTGCTTGCTATCTCGTAATCCCGAAAAGCATTTCCTGTTAAATAGTGAGCAGCGCCTGCAAAATATTTGTTTAATGACAGTAACGCTTCGTGCTTAGCGCTATCTCTAAACACTTTCACGTCACTTGGTTTTAGTGACATGCTTACAAGTGCAACACCTATACCATACCTAAGCAGGTTAAGTCTTTCGAGCTCATCTTGAGTAAAGGTAGCCATTACCTCACTAATCGATATTCCGGTTTGTTCACCCAAAACTGATGCTATGTTGCTTACCTGTTCCGCACTCTGTATCGCTTTATAGGCTTTTATTACTCGTGGCCGAACATCACTATCTCCATCTAAAGATGCCTTTGCAGCAATAACTAGCTCTAGCTGTGCGACATGAGAGGTTACATATAAGTCTAGCGGGTTAATACCTACAGCGACGCAAGGATGATCAAGTTTATCCACCCAGCGTTCGCTACCAGCTGCCGACAGCTGCATTTGTGGTCCTTCAGAAGTATGTGTAAGCTTTGGGAGGTCTGGTTCTGGACGATTATCTTGTGGCATAATAACTACACTTGCATCTCCAAACACTGGCAGCTGCTGATGATAGATGAAGGTTGTTATACGCTCCATAGCAGGAACAATTCGGTCTTCGAGTCTTCTTAATTCAGGCATTATTGTTCCTTCCGCCATTTCTCTATTTCAGCGTGGTGGCCACTTAGCAACACTTCCGGGACTTTAAGCCCGCGGAATTCTTCCGGCCTAGTATACTGAGGAAACTCTATCGACACATCATCAGCCTGGAAACTTTCTATTTCCGCAGATGATTCACCGCCCAATACCCCTGGCAATAGTCTAACGACACTATCTATAAGAATCATTGCAGGTAGTTCACCGCCTGTAAGCACATAATTACCAATACAAAACTGCTCGTCAATCCATTCTGTGACTCGTTCATCGTATCCTTCGTAGCGTGGACAGACGATAATTATTCCCGCTTCTTTTGCAGCTAAACGCTTTGCATCGGATTGCTTATAAACCTTGCCCCTAGGTGTAGGCAACATGACTGTAGCTTGCGGGTCTTGCTTTTTTGCAAACTCAATTGCAGAGACAAGGGGCTCAACACGCATTAGCATTCCATCTCCTCCGCCATATGGTGGCTCGTCTACCTGTCTACGTGGACCCATCCCGAATGCGCGTAGGTCTATCAACTCATACTCAACACCGCAACGCTCTTTAGCCTTCCACAGCATACTAGAGCCTAAAACACCTTCAAACATCTCAGGGAATAATGTTATAACTTGAATTTTCATTAAATATATTATATCATGTGTTTTAATACAGACGTAATTTTAAGGAACTTTGTGGCCGAAGTATTAGATATTCACATGCCCGCGTGGCTGCACGCATCTGTTATAGAATCACTCGATGAATGCAAGCAATATACAGGAGAAATGGAACCGAACGGTAACTATCCGCGCACGATCTTGAAAACCGTTGGCGAAAATGCTCTTGAGTGGTTCCAGTCAACTACTCCAGAATCTGAAGGGTTTTCAGATTTCTGGTTAGACGTAATATGTGGTGGAACAACAAAAAACCAAGACACTCATTTCGATAACTACAGGAAACGTAGTTGTGCAATATCTACTCGACCAGAACTTAGGTCTGGAACAATTGTATTACCTGAAGCCGACGAGCTTATTGTCGGTTATTACTCTGGTGAGTTATTCGAGCAAGTAGCGCATCAACGCATAAGTGAACAAGAGGCTTTCATGCGGCTGTTACAGGGACAAAAACAGAGAATACTTCAACCTGCAAACGGACAAGTAATAGAGTTTGACGCGAATAGCGAACTGCATTGCGCTCCCCCACTTCCAGTGGACACTATAAGATTATTCATGGTGGCAGAAAAAATATGAGTTCACTGACGACTAATCCGATATATCCGAACGTGGAGCATGTTAAGTCCGAGCTCATTCCGTTACTGAGAGACGAAACTTTTTTTGTTAGCTGGCCACGCAAAGAAGGGCGTAATCCTACTAGATTCGAAGTTCCAAAGCCTGCCCTAGACTTATTCAATGACATCTGGTTATGGTTCGTGGAGCAGGCTGGTGATAATAATTCACTACTGAGGGCCACTCTAATGCGTACGTTCGCAAATCAAGTACCGAGAACCGGAACTGATATTCATCAGGACGCATGGACGACACACAAGAAATTGGTCAATTTTTCTGATAAAGACTCAGACTCAGGCACACTTACGTTTCCAGATCACTCACAAGATAATCAAGTCAGGTATTCGGCAGATTTGCTGACAAGAGAAAAACAAGGGCAGTTATTACGCACTACGGAGCTTAACATCAACGATTTTTCAGTAAAACCTAAAGAACCACCCTACGGTGATTCTTTAGTCACATAAGGCTCCAAACATTGCTGTTTGCTCGCGTGAGCCTATTTTTGTTTCTCGCAGTCGTACTTTTATTTTTAATTCGACTAATACAATGTTACCAGAGACACCTCTATCCTGCAACAATTATTAGGTTACTTTTAACGGTTATTCGTAGCTCTTGTTGCGCAGCCAGTTCCGGAAAATATCTGCGTCAGTCGGATTTACTCCGCTGTAAGCAGATTTAGTATTCGGGAAAAGAACAGTCCTAGTTTTGGTGCTACAAAACCAGGCACGATAAGAAAAGGGCTTGCCCTTGTCTTATGGCGTTCTAGACGTCTAGGTCGTCGAGGTCTTCAAGCTCACGGCGAGTGCGCTGAATAGCGCTTTCTTCTTCGCCACTATCATTTGCGGCGTCTTGTGCAGCTGATGATGCATCGTTGCCCCATGCGTCTTCAGATACAGATTCTTCACTAGAATAATCTGAAGTTGATTCTTCTTGTGCTGATTTAGCGACAGGATTTTCACGACGTTCTTCGGTTCGTTCTGGTCGGTCAGCCTGTTCTTCGCGCTCTGGCTTTGGCACACCATTATCTACGATTTTTAAGTTATAACGCGCTTCTTGTTTAGTGCCAAGTGCACGAAGTAGTGTACGCAAACTCTGAGCAGTAGCTCCGCGCTTACCAATAACTCGTCCTAGGTCTTCTGGGTTTACAGTAAGTGTTAGTAGAACACCTTTTTCGTCAATGATTCTCTCTACGATGACGTCGTCAGGATTTCCGACTAATGATTTAACTACGTATTCAATAAATTGCTGGTCGATAGTTGCGTTGCTCATGATAATTCCTCTTTCTTGGATAAACTTGTTCGGTAATTAGTAATTTTGGGTCAGTGCCAAAAGCTCTAGGCTTCGGTGGATACTTCTTCTGGGGCTGTTTCTGCCTCAGGTGCTGGCTCTTCAGCTACGACTTCTGCGGCTACTTCTTCAGTAACGACTTCCTCTGTGCTTTCGACATTCAACTCTTCGACTTTAGGCTCTGCAACCGGTTCTTCCTTAGGTTGGTGCTTACGCAATTTTTCTGGATTACGAACTTTGCGTTTCTTATCTTCAGACTTTACTTCTACCCAGTCTGGCAGAGCGATTTTCTCAGCCGTCATTAATCTCACAACTCTAGGTGATGGCTGAGCACCTTGTTTTAGGAATTCTTCAGCCTTTACTTTATCGATGACTGTTTCTTTTGTGTGTGGGTTGTAATGGCCAATTTTCGCCACAACACGGCCGCTGCTAGGAGCAAATCGGGAGTCCTGAACAACAACACGGAACGTTGCAAAACCTTTACGGCCTGTACGTTGCATACGGATAGTAAGCATGGGGGTCAACTCTTCCTGTCTTTGATTTAAAAACTTAATTTATACTTAAACTACAGTATACTAACAGAGGCCAGAAATGTCAAGAAACAACGCTAACTATATAAAAAACCTGAGACTTCATCCAGTTACTTGGTCCCGGCTATTTGAATAAGAGTATGTAACAACGGATGCTCTGTTTGTATGCCCCACTCCAGATCGCGGACTGCATCTTCTCTTGCTCTGTTTAAAAACTTTTCGTCATCTTCTGATAAATTAGGAGCCAGGAGCTCTTTCTCTCTCCGGAGTCTCTCGCGCATATTTGACAACTGTAGGCTACTGGCATCCGCACCTCGGGCCCCTCTGCCAACTCTATTTACAGCTAGAACGATGGCGTTATACATTGCCTGTAGTCTCGGAGACGTAGAATAAATCTCTAAAGTATCGGCAATGGTACTGAAAGCAGCGGATACAGCATCTTTTCCTACAAACATTGCCGTGTCACGTATTGCCCCACCTTGCTCTTCTCCCCTATCAGAATGGAAATCAATGAGATTACCCGTGGCTTCACGGGCGGTTTCAACGTAAACTGGGGTACATAAACGAGAACCAGAGCCCCAATGTTCTAGTAAACTTGCGTCTGTCTCTTCATCATCCATATAGTGCCTCAGTCCCAGGTGGGGTATCTGAACCCATGTAAACTCAACTCCATATTTATCCCATAATACTTGGTGGGTAATGTCTGGATAATGAGGATCCTCGACGGTACTAATATTTTCAACAAAACCGCAAAATACTGACGCAACTTCAGACTTACCCCGAGGTTCGACTGTCAACTCCATTGCTAATTCTAGACTCATCATTGTTGGGACTCCTTAAAGCAAATTCTTACATTTATGAAAGTTAATTGCAACCTCCGACAATTGTCATTTCTACTCTAACAGAGGCCAGAAATGTCAATCCTACTTTTCTTTGAGTTTGTGAGCGTTTAGTGCTTTTTCGGCGGCTGACACCTGAGCATTCTGTTTGCTCGGTCCATTTCCTTGAGCTCTCAGAGTTTCGTTTACAAATACTCCGACTGTGAATTCTTTGTCGTGGTCGGGGCCCTCTTCGCTAAGCACGCGGTACTGCGGTGTAAAGCCCTCCTCGCTCTGTATTACTTCTTGGTAACGTGATTTAGGGTCAAGCCATGAGCCAGTGCTTAAAATATTTTCAAATGTCGTGATTAATGTGTCTGTGATGAATTTCTTTGCAGCTTCGTAGCCTTGGTCTAGATATATCGCGCCAATTACGGCTTCGTAGCTGTTTGCCAAAATCTGCATTCTTGCCCTATCTGAGCCGCGCTTTTCGCCTTTTGATAGACGCAACATCGGCTCAAAGTTCAATCTTGCAGCTGCTGCACCGATACTCTCGGTGCGGACTAGTGCACTACGCCAGTTGGTTAGAATTCCTTCAGCTTCGACATGGTTAGAATACAAGAAGTCAGTTACCACTAACTCCAGAACTGCATCACCGAGGAACTCTAGTCGTTCGTTATGCTCTGATACAGATTTCTTATGCTCATTAACATAGGAACGGTGAGTAAAAGCCGTCATAAGTAATTCTATGTTATTGAATACAACCCCTAATGTCTCGTCTGCAAATGCAATGTATTTTTTTATTTGTTCTTTCATAAGCTAGTTAATTTACAATTTATCCTGTCTAATTTTTTTCATTCCAAGTAGTATTATTTTCGCAATATCCTCGTACGCAATAGTATCAACCGCTTCTGACGCACTAAACCATTTAATGTTTCGCATCCACTCTTCAGGCTTCAGGGCATCAGTATCACCTTTGGCTGCGACAAGAAAGATATCAGTAGTCATGAGCACAAGGCTTTGTTGGCGACGGTATTGAAAATTAATCTTGCCAAGCCAGTTCTGCATAGTCATGTGCTGCAGCCCTGTTTCTTCTTGGATCTCACGTTCGGCGGTTTCTTTGGCCGTCTCGCCTTCTTCTATGTGACCCTTAGGAATTGTCCATCTGTCTTTAGCGTCCTGAATAAGCAGTATTTCAAGTGCGCCACGACTATTACGACGCCAAACAACACCACCAGCGGTAGGCTCGCGCACAACCTCACTTATAGACGGCCGTCGGCTCCTAACAATTTTCTTGAATGCCTTTATTGGCTTCGGGCGTTTCATCCCGTCAGAACTCCCAGACTTAGCAAAGTCCTGTTTTGACTAAATGCAATAATAGCCTTTAAAAAAATATCATGCGTAGTTCCTGCGGGATTCATTGGTTACTTCTTAACTTCCTTTTTACTCGCTGGCTTTTTCTTGGGCGCTGGCGGTTTTGTCTGTTTTGCTGGCTTTGCTTCCACTGCTGCTACAGGCTCTTTTTCTTCTAGCTGTTTAAGCACCGTTCCCAGAACACCATTTATGAATTTACTGGAGTTGTCGGCTCCAAAGCTTTTTGCTAGCTCGACTGCTTCATTGATTACGACTTTTTTAGGCACGTTTTTGTTGAAGTACAGCTCGTAAACGCCCATGCGTAGAATCGAGCGGTCAATACGCGCAATTTGTGAGAGAGGCCATTCGGATGCTACAGGCTGAATAATAGCATCCAGTTCATCCTGGCGTTCAGTAACTCCCTCTACCAGTTCAGTGATGAAATCCTTGTCGTCAACTACTTCGCTGTATCTGTCTATGTTTCGCTGCAGAATAGCAAGCTTATCTAGGTCTTTCTCCTGAACTTCCACTCGAAAATCTAGCTCATACAAAGTTTGCAGAGCAACTATTCTTCCTAAGTGTCTATTTGAAGCCATGTATGTACCTTTTTAGTTGAGTCTGGCGGATTGTTAAATGTTCAATGCTAATTGTTTTGCGTGGAGCTGAGTTTTTTGCCGGATTGCTTGGTTGTAGTTCGCGCTTTAACAGGTGATTTTCCGTTAACCTTTTTTGCTAGGTCAAGGAGAATATGACTACGACGTAGCCCTGTCTTGCGCGCACTGGTTCGTTTCTTTGGTTTACCCATGTGTATAGCCTCTGTTCGTATTCTCTTTACTTTTCTTTAGCTTTATTTTAACAGATGCAAAACACAATCACAAGCATAAATAGCCACTGTCAGAATAACTCTTACACTACAACGCTAACAAGACGACCAGTGACATAGATAACCTTTTTAGGCTCTTTGCCCTCCAAGTACTTAACTACATTTTCTTGTGAAACCGCCATCGACTTAACTTCGTCATCTGATGCGTCAGATGCTACCACGATTTCTGCCCTTACTTTTCCATTAACCTGTACTGCCAATTTAATTGAGTCTTGAACTAAGTATTTTTCGTCTAACTCAGGCCAATGGTTAACATGTATAGAGTCTTCATGTCCTAGCTGATGCCACAGCTCTTCAGCTATGTGAGGTGCAAATGGTGCGACCAATTGAAGCAGACTCTCGAGCGCAAATTGCCAGCTGTCCGATGTTAAATTATCTACTTCCTTTAGTTTGTACAAATCATTGGTACATTCCATCATCGTCGAAATGGCAGTGTTAAGTTTAACCGACTCGATATCGTCAGAAACTTTTTTGATAGCCTTGTGAATTGTCTGTAGTAATGCCTTGTCTCTATCCTCTGACTTGACGTCGCTTTCGCGAGACAAATAATCTTGGACCAGGACCCAAACTCGATTCAAAAACCTATACGTACCCGGAACACCGTCATTATTCCACGGCGACTCTACATCGGGTGGTGCCATAAACATGATGTATGTACGCAGTGCGTCTGCCCCATATCCACTGTTAATAACCTCAAGGGGGTCGACTCCATTGCCTTTGCTTTTACTGAAAGCTGTTCCATCTGGTGCTAAAATCTTGGCATGGAAATACATTCGTTCAAACGGCTCTGGGTTATTAACAAGTCCTAGTTTATGGAAAAACCTGGTAAAGAATCTAGCGTATAGCAAATGTGCCGTTGCATGGTCGCCTCCATTATAGAAATCGACTGGCAGCCAATTATTTGCTCTGTTAGGGCTCCATGCCTGCTCGCTATTATTAGGGTCTGTGTAACGCAACTGGTACCAACTAGAGCAGACGTAGCCATCCATAGTGTCTGTTTCCCGCTCTCCAGGTTTTGCGCACCTAGGACAAGGGACACTTAACCAATTTTTGGCTTTAGCTAGTGGGCTACGGCCATCTCCAACTGGTTTATAATCTTCAAGTTCTGGCAACGGAACAGGGAGCTCATTTTCTGGTACAGGAACAGCTCCACATGACTCACAATGGATAATCGGAATTGGAGAGCCCCAGTATCGCTGACGACTGATTAGCCAATCACGAACTTTGTAGTTCACGACTGATTCCGCGCATCCACTTGATACTAATTTATCTAAAATTCCTGAACGTGCTTCTTCCAGATTCTTCCCATCGAATTCTGCTGAGTTTGCCATTACATACTTTGTTCTGTCTGGCTTGACATCGACTCCGTAGTTAACAAACTCGTTTTTGTCGGTTGTGTAGATAATTGGTAAGCTGTATTTAGTCGCAAATTCGTAATCACGCTCATCTTGCCCTGGAACGGCCATGATCGCACCTGAACCGTACCCCATTAGGACGTAGTCTGCCACCCAAATCGGTAGTTTTGCGCCGTTGACAGGATTTATAGCAAATAGTCCTTCGATTTCGACACCAGTTTTGACTTTTTCTTTTTCACGATCTAAGTTACTCTTACGCAACGCTTTCTGCACATAATCATCGATTTCCTGAGAGTTATCTGCATGTTGAGCATAAACTGCTACGAACGGATGTTCTGGCGCCAAAACCATGAACGTTGCACCATAAATCGTCTCGTGGGCTGTCGTGAAGACCGGTATTTGTTTGTCGTCAGCGCCTAGACCTTCTATTTTGAAAGCTACTTCGGCTCCTTCGGAACGACCTATCCAATTCTTTTGTGCTGTTTTGACCCAAGGAGTCCAGTTTAATCCATCCGTTGCTTCAAGTATTTCGTCAGCATAATCTGTAATCTTGAAAAACCATTGATTCAAAGACCGCTTTGAAATCAACGGGTCACTGTCGCTATCATGTCTCCAGCATTTGCCGGCTATAACTTGCTCGTCTGCCAATACTGTTTTGCACTGGTCGCACCACCACTGCATTGATTCTTTCTGATATGCTAGCCCATTTTCGTGAAGTTTCAAAAAGCACCACTGTGTCCATTTGTAATAATCAGCGTGCGATGTATCGATTTCTTTTGACCAGTCCATACCAAAGCCGACGGCGCGATACTGTTTGCGGTACATTTCTATTGCATTGTCTGTTGTCTTGCGCGGGCTCTGACCCGTTTTGATTGCATAGTTTTCTGCGGGCAAACCAAAACTGTCGAATCCTACAGGTGAATAAGCCTCAAATCCCTGCTGTCTTTTGGCGCGCAACAACACATCTGGAAGAGTGAAGTTCTTCACATGACCAACGTGTATGCCAGCACCTGAAGGGTAGTTGAACATTCCAAAACCAATATATTTCTTTTTTGTACTGTCCAAATCAGCAACATAGGTTCCTTGTTCGTCCCACCAAGCTTGCCACTTGGACTCAATATCTTTTGGATTGTATCTCTTCATCTATGACTGTATTTTACCCTACTTGCTACAGTAACTCTAGTTTAGGCGAGAATCCTTAGCGTCTGTTCTTTTCTACTAGGACACCTCTCGTTTTTGCGATAGCCTTAGCACGCCGGGCAGAACCCAAAATCAGCTGCCGCATCTTGTCCGGTCCCAGCTGTTCTCTAGTCATAAGTTGATCAAATGCCACTTTAATCGTTTCATAACCTTGTTTTAACACCTTTGTGTAGTCTGGGTTAAGCATTATTTTGACACTTACAGGAGCTGAATGAATTACTTTGTGTTGGTCTAGTATTTTTTGATATCGCGGCATACACTCACTTAAAGGTACGATTTTCCCGTTATACTGAACGAGCGGATCGACACTGCGCACTTTCAGAGTATCTAGTACGAATCTAGATGAATTAGCCGTTAGCACGGGCATAACACCCCGCGGGCCTCTTGATCCACGACGCTGTTCTAGTACTTTTATATCAAACATAGGGGACGGAGGGCCAAAATCTCTGTTGTAGCCATCATTTTTACCGAGTGCTCCCGTTGCATTTGGGTATTCAGTCGCATATGGGTCTTTTAGAAACTCAGCGTAAACACGCCTTTTGTTATTAATGAACCGACCGCGCTCTTGCATGCCAACAGTTTTTAATAGCTCTTGTAGTACATTTGCATACTCGTCTCCTTCTTGGACCATTTGTTGGAGTGCTGCGTCGAGGTCACTGTCTATACCATAGGCATAGCTTTCAGGGTTCATAGTAACACCGGAATCTACCGGGTGACCGTCGTCTGTTTTCATAGAGCGTAGAATACGGTGAACCACCGCCAGACTATAGGCTTGATTACCCGCAAATATTTGCAACCTCTGCATTACATCATTCCAATGCTCTGTCGTAAGAAGTAAATATATCTTTGAGAAAGCTAACCCTACTTCGGGATCTTTGAAGTACAAATAACCATCCGAGGTAATATCTACTGCCTTTGGATCACTAACGGCTAAAATTAAATCGTGAATTTCTGAATCATCACAGTCAGCAAACCAAAGTGCAGCTTCGGCCGGAGTATAGTGCAGTTTATCAAAATCAAGCCCAGGCGGTCTGCCATTTTCCTTTTTAGCAGAGATATAATCAAACTCTTTGGACAAACGGAAAGTACCAGTTTTCATATCAAGCGATCGCATGAATGGTGAATCCATCAACTCTGGCATTGCAGCAGGTATTACTAATCCACCCATTGTTGACGAAAGTAATTGCTGTGAATTCCAACCCTGAAAATGAATCTCTAGACCATGCGAGAGCAAATAATGCATAAGGTCTTCTAAAAGCTGGTTCGCAGTCTGTTCATGTATATCGTCTGCAGACAGCTCCAAATGTTTGGCATTACTAATGACGGTCGCATATAAGTGAGTTAATTCGAGAGTTTGGGATCGAAAAAAATCCTGCGTATTTGGTATAGTTGCCGAGCTTGTCAATTTTGTTAGCTGAGATACGTCATGGCCACGTTCGTATAACGGTGTTCGAAGCGAACGATTTACAAACTCCCCGTAATTAAAACTCCTCAAAGTTTGGTCGACGGATATCATGTGGTCGCCGTATAAATTTGATCTCATTAAAGCATATTGTTGGGATGCTGGATCCTGAATATCTCCGGCAAGTTCTAGCTGAAAACCCCTGTGTGGTGTCCAAAGGGCGTATCCTCCGTCCTGTACATTTACACCGCGCAAGGCACCGCCTGGGTATCTATTCAACTGTTCTATATTAGACATATTCTCTGCAGTCTACTCTCCAAGACTAACAGAGGCAAGCATGAGCATTTACAATAGTACTATCAACATAGAAAGTAATTTTTCTCTTTACCAATCCTTTTGCTTGTCTGTTCTCACATAAACAACTTCATCATCTGCAAATTTCTGAACTAAGAATCCTGCACTTCTTAGAGCTTCTATAGCATTCTGAACTTTTAGCTCATGTCTATGGTGCACAGCCAGCTCTTCTACTATTTGTTTAACTGTGAAAACTTTACCGGGTTCCGCATCAAATAGTAGTGCGCCGGTGGTCTTCAACACTTCTTTTTCGGGTATATATTCTTTGATTACAAACCCGTCGAAATCATTAATGTCTTCCTGGAACACTACAGGTTTTGGTGATGCCACATTAAACCGTCTTCTAGTTGCGCTAGTAGACACTTCAGTTATTCCAGTGCTTAATGAAGCAATATATTCTGGTGACGCCCCACGAGTCGAATGGATTAAAGGCTTGCTGGATTTTCCGGTGTATCTCATTAGGAAATCTTTTCTTGCTTTGTATTCTGCTAACAGCATCGCCTGAAATTTTAGATTAGTACCTGGGTTTTCTGACAAAGTGCTATTGTCAATCACTCCTGCAACGAATTCATCATCGTAAGGGTTGCTACATATCAGTAATCTTTTCTGTACACCCATAGAGAGTGCGAGTATATTTGTTCTAAATATACTTGATTTAGGGCTTATAAGACTACTTAGTATGCCTCCTATATTTGTCCCATTTCTTGCAATATCAATTCCATCTACAGGGTCAGCACTTCCTGATTCAATTGCCGTGTCATATCCTGCCAGTACAGTTCCATAAAATGTTTCTCTGTTAACTGCAGAATCAAGTGAATTCATAAAACCTAGAATTACTACTGCAGCTGGCCCTAGGTATCCCTCTATGCGTGTATCATCAACCACCACATCCCAGTTTGTTGTAACTGTAACTTGGTGCTGTTCTCCGTGTAAACTAGTAAACGCTACTGGAGATTTTATTAGTTCTGCCATAACGGTATGATACAACGTTGGAGACCGTTAAACACAAGTGTAATGCGACTATTCAAAACTAGAGAATAGTTAACCAGTCTTTTGCACTTGCATGAGAACCATGTCTTATATCGTGGTGAATTGATTGCAATTTCTTTGTAATTGGCCCTAGTTTACCATTTGCTATCATCCGAGCATCTATCTCAAATACTGGTGCAACATTTGCACTTGTGCCAGTAGCAAACACTTCATCGGCAATATATAGCTCTGTTAAATCAATGGAGCGTTCGATGACCTCCATACCCAGTTCCAGGCCAGCCCACTCTATTATTGAGCGACGGTTTATTCCCTCCAGAATGTCATGTGTCGTGACGGGTGTGATAATGACTCCATCCCTAACAAT